>JBEIQU010000137.1:0-4903 GCA_040376355.1 Prochloraceae cyanobacterium
GCCATGTCGAGCACCAGCACCCGCTTGCTGCGCAGGCTGTCCGGAACCTCGCCGTTGACGATGCGCTGCGCGAGCCCCTCGACGATCGCGGTCTTGCCCACGCCCGGCTCGCCGATCAGCACCGGGTTGTTCTTGGTGCGGCGCCCCAGGATCTGGATCACGCGCTCGATCTCGTTCTGGCGGCCTACCACCGGGTCGAGCTTGCCGTCGGCCGCCTGCTGGGTGAGGTTGCTGCCGAATTCATCCAGGGTGGGGGTCTTGGTGGAACCCTTGCCACCGCCGCCACCGCTGGCCACCTCGGCGGTTTCGCCCAGCATGCGGATCACCTGGGTGCGCACCTTGGCCAGGTCGACCCCGAGGTTTTCCAGCACCCGGGCGGCCACACCTTCGCCTTCACGGATCAGGCCCAGCAGCAGGTGTTCCGTACCGATGTAGTTGTGCCCCAGCTGGCGCGCTTCCTCCAGCGACAGCTCCAGCACCCGTTTGGCCCGGGGCGTGAACGGGATCTCCACGGCCACGAACCCGGAACCGCGGCCGATGATCTTCTCCACCTCAACGCGGGCGTCCTTGAGGTTGACCCCCATCGACTTGAGCACCTTGGCGGCCACGCCGGTGCCTTCACCGATCAGCCCCAGCAGGATCTGCTCGGTCCCGACGAAGTTATGGCCAAGGCGGCGGGCCTCCTCTTGGGCCAGCATGATCACCTTGATGGCCTTCTCGGTAAACCGCTCGAACATGGGGCGGGACCACGCGCATGTGTCCCCAACCTATCAGGGTTGGATGGGTGTGTGTGGTGCAGTGCCCCACATGGCCAAAACCATTGCTGCGCCAGGGGATCTCCGGCCAGATTTCAACAATTCAGCCGCCAAAGAATTTCGGTTGTTGGCATCAGGAATGGGCGGCAATCCGCACCTCCTGTGCATCGTGTAACCGACGCCATTGGACCAGAGCATCGTCTCCGTTTCGGTAGTAGCCGCGACGGATGCCCGCAGTGCTGAATCCGCAGCGGCCGTACAGCGCCAGCGCCGCCCCGTTGCTGGCCGCCACCTCCAGGGTGGCGTGGGCGGCCCCCAGGGCCGCTGCCTGCTCCAGCAGCCGCTCCAGCACCCGGCGCCCCAGCCCCTGGCGCTGGCGGCCGGGGTCCACCGCCACCGCCGTGATGTGCAGCTCATCCACCACCAGCCAGCCGCAGGCCACGGCGATCAGCTGCTCCCCCTCCAGCAACCCCCAGCAGGGCCGGCGCGGCTCCTGCAATTCGCTGCTCCACTGGGCGGCGGTCCAGAGGCCCCCCAGGGCCCGTTGATCCAGGGCCAGGCAGGCCGGCAGGTGCTCCAGGCCCAGCTCGAGCGCCAACGGCTGATTCGGATGCGCTGGCAACGGAACCGCCGCAGGGGGTCTCCTTAGGATCCTCCGATGACCAGCACCCCCACCGCCGCCGTGGCCCTGCGGCCGTTTGAAGCCGAGCGCGACAGCGCCAGCCCCAACCGCAACCTCACCCCCGTGACCACCGCGCTCGATCCAGAGGGTCGGCTGGTGGTGGGTGGTTGCCTGCTCAGCGACCTGGCCCGCCGTTACGGCACACCCTTATATGTGCTCGATGAGGCCACCCTGCGGGGCACCGCCCAGGCCTACCGCCATGCCCTGGCCAGCCATTACCCCGGGGCGGCCCTGGCCCTCTACGCCTCCAAGGCCAACAGCAGCCTGGCGATCACGGCCCTGGTGGCCGATGAGGGGCTGGGGCTGGATGCGGTGTCCGCCGGTGAACTGCTGACGGCCGTGCAGGGGGGCATGCCGCCGGAGCGCATCGTGTTCCACGGCAACAACAAGAGCGCCGAGGAGCTGCGCCTGGCGGTGGATCTGGGGGTCACCGTGGTGGCCGACAACTGGCTCGACCTGGAGCTGCTGGAGGCCCTCAGCCCCAGCCAGCCGGTGCGGCTGATGCTGCGCTTCACCCCCGGCATCGAGTGCCACACCCACGAGTACATCCGCACCGGCCACCTCGACAGCAAGTTCGGCTTTGACCCCGACCAGCTGGAGGCGGTGCTGCAGCACCTCAAGGGTTGCCCCTGGGCCCAGGTGACTGGCCTGCACGCCCACATCGGCTCCCAGATCTTCGAGCTGCAACCCCACCGCGACCTGGCGGCGGTGATGGCCGATGCCCTCCAGCGGGCCCGCGAGCTGGGCCACCCCGTGAGCGACCTCAACGTGGGCGGTGGCCTGGGGATTCGTTATGTGGAGAGCGACGATCCGCCGTCGATCGATGCCTGGGTGCGCACCGTGGCCGAAGCGGTGGCCGCTGCCTGCCAGGAGCGCGGCCTCGAGCTGCCGCGGCTGCTGTGTGAACCCGGCCGCTCCCTGGTGGCCACCGCCGGCGTGACCCTCTACAGCGTGGGCAGCCGCAAGCAGATCCCCGGCATCCGCACCTATCTGTCGGTGGATGGCGGCATGAGCGACAACCCGCGGCCGATCACCTATCAATCCCGCTACACCGCCGTGCTGGCGGATCGCCCCGAGGCCGCGGCCAGCGACACCGTGACCCTGGCGGGCAAGCACTGTGAATCCGGCGACGTGCTGCTCAAGGACCTGGCCCTGCCCCCCGCCACCACTGGCGATGTGCTGGCGGTGTTCGCCACCGGCGCCTACAACGCCTCGATGGCCTCCAACTACAACCGCATCCCGCGGCCGGCGGCGGTGCTCGTGCACGACGGCCAGGCGGAGCTGGTGCAGCGGCGTGAGCAGCCAGAGGAACTGCTGCGCTACGACGTTTTGCCGGAGCGGCTGCGGCCGGTACCCTGATCCCTAGCGCGGCGATGGTCCAGCGGTGGCGGGGGTGTTCGGCTTGATCCAGCTGGGGGTGTTGCTGGATCTGTTGCTGGCCACGGCCCTCGGCATGGTGCTGCTGGCCCGGGTCAACGAACCCCGCACCCTGTGGCTGTTGCGCGGCTACCTCACCCTGGTGGCCCTGGCCTGGGTGGTGCAGCGCTACGCCAATCTCCCCCTCACCAGCAAGCTCATCGATGCCCTGGTGATGGCCTGCAGCCTGGCCCTGGCGATCCTGTGGCAGGGGGAGCTGCGGCGGCTGATGGAGCTGCTGGGCACCGGCCGCCTGGATGTGCTGTTCGGCAGCCAGCGGGGCGACAAGCTGGCCTCGGGCTCGGTGGCGGTGCTCAGTGAAGCGGCCGGGCGCCTCTCGCAGCTGCGGCGGGGTGGCCTGATCGTGGTGGATCTGGGCAGTGACCTGCGCCCCGAGGACTTCCTCAACCCCGGCATCGCCCTCGATGCGCAGCTGTCGGTGGACCTGCTGCTCAACCTGTTCGCCCTCGATACCCCCCTGCATGACGGGGCGGTGCTGGTGAAGGGCAATCGGATCCTGTCGGCGGGGGTGATCCTGCCCCTCTCCCGCCAGGGCCTCAACCGCTTCGGCACCCGCCACCTGGCGGCCCTGGGCATCACGGAGCGCTTCGATCGCTGCCTCTGCATCGTGGTGTCGGAGGAAACCGGCACCCTGTCGCTGGCCCGCCAGGGCCGCCTGGAGCGGCCGATCACCAGCAGCCGCCTGCAGGAGCTGTTGGCCGAAGCCCTGGCCCAGGGCATGAAGGGGGGCGCCAAGGCGGCTGGGCGTAGCGTGGCCGTCGACACGGCTGACCCGCTCGCATGAGTCGCTCCCTGGCGACCACGACTTCCGTTCAGGGCAACCGACCCTCGCGCTATGCGCTGCCTGCGGGCCTCGATCCGGCGCGCCTGCCGGCCCATGTGGCCGTGATCATGGATGGCAATGGCCGCTGGGCCAACCAGCGCAAGCTGCCCCGGGTGATGGGCCACCGCGAGGGGGTGGAGGCGCTCAAGCGCACCCTGCGGCTCTGCAGCGACTGGGGCATCGGCGCCCTCACCGCCTACGCCTTCTCCACCGAAAACTGGAGCCGCCCGGGCGAGGAGGTGAGCTTCCTGATGACCCTGTTTGAGCGGGTGCTGGCCCGGGAGCTGCAGGCCCTGGAGCAGGAGCAGGTGCGCATTCGCTTTCTGGGGGATCTGGAGCAGCTGCCGGAGGGCCTGCAGCAGCTGATCGCCGACGCCACGGCCCGCACCGCCGGCAACACCGGCATCCACTTCAACGTGTGCACCAACTACGGCGGCCGCCGTGAACTGGTGCGCGCCGCCCGGCTGCTAGCCCAGCAGGTGGCTCGCGGTGAGCTCGACCCGGCGGACATCGATGAGGAGGCCTTCGCGGCCCAGCTGCATACCCAAGGGGAACGCGACCCCGACCTGCTGATCCGCACCAGCGGCGAACAGCGCATCAGCAATTTCCTGCTCTGGCAGCTGGCCTACGCCGAACTGCACATCACCGATGTGCTCTGGCCCGATTTCGATGAGGCGGCCCTCACCACCGCCCTGCTCGACTACCAACACCGCCAGCGCCGCTTCGGCGGTGTTGAGCCCGCCCACCACTGACCCCTCACCCCGGAACGCCCACCCCTTGACCGCCTCCCCGCTGCAGCTCCGCCACGACTGGAGCACCGCCGAGATCCAGGCGCTGCTGGAGCTGCCCCTGATGGAGTTGCTGTGGCGGGCCCAGGCGGTGCACCGTGAGGCCAACCCCGGCTACCGGGTGCAGCTGGCCTCGCTGCTGAGCGTCAAAACCGGCGGCTGTGAGGAGGACTGCGCCTACTGCCCCCAGTCGATGCACAACAGCAGCGACGTCACCGGCCGACCGGAGCTGGAGGTGGAGCCGGTGCTGCAACGGGCCCGGGCCGCCCAGGAGGCCGGTGCCCACCGCTTCTGCATGGGCTGGGCCTGGCGTGACATCCGTGATGGCGCCCCCTTCGACGCGATGCTCGCCATGGTGCGCGGCGTGCGCGAGCTGGGGATGGAGGCCTGCGTGACCGCCGGCATGCTCACCGACAGC
>JBEIQU010000170.1:0-4408 GCA_040376355.1 Prochloraceae cyanobacterium
CCCTCACCGTGAGCGTGGATGCGGCTCCCGATCAAGCCCAGGTGGTGGAGATCGGCTTTGAGCAGGGCAATCCGGTGAGCATCGATGGCGTGCGGCTCGATCCGGTGAACCTGATCCGCCGCGCCAATGCCCTGGCCGGTGCCCATGGGTTCGGCCGGTTGGACATGATCGAAAACCGGGTGGTGGGCATCAAGAGTCGGGAGATCTACGAGACCCCCGGGCTGTTGCTGCTGATCAAGGCCCACCAAGAGCTGGAGAGCCTCACCCTGGCGGCCGATGTGTTGCGCAGCAAGCGTCAGCTGGAGCAGCAGTGGGCTGATCAGGTGTACCAGGGCCTCTGGTATGGCCCGCTCAAGGATGCGCTCGACGGCTTTATCGACCGAACCCAGCGCACGGTGAACGGCACGGTGCGGGTGAAGCTGCACAAGGGCAACGCCACGGTGGTGGGCCGCAGCAGCGCCAACAGCCTCTACGTGCCCGATATGGCCACCTACGACGCCGGAGACCGCTTCGACCACCGCGCGGCGGAGGGGTTCATCTACGTGTGGGGTCTCCCCACCCGCCTTTGGGCCGCCAGCCAGCGCTGAGCCCGTGGGGCCAGCGGCGCGATCAGGCGGCGCGCCGTCGTCGGCCGATGCGCTCCCCCCAGCCCTGGCGGTGCCCCGAAGCCGGCTGCGGCAGTTGCGGCAGTTGCACGGCCCCGCCGCTGGCGGCCTCGGGATTGAACCGCAACCGCACCTCGCCGGGGGCCGGGGCTAGTCGCCGGATCTGGTGCTGCAGCTCCCGGTTATCGGCTAAGAGCTGCTCCTGGCGCTCCAGCACCGGTTGCAGGCGCTGGACAAATTTGCGCTCGAAGATCTCGGGCAGATCCTGCAGCAGCGATTCCAGCTCGGTGATCTGCAGCCGCGCCTCGGCCAGCTGGCGTTCGGTGCTGGCCAGGGCCCGCTGCAGTTCGTCGGGATGTGGCGCGTTGGTGTCAGGGATCACCCGCCAGTCGGCGTCCTGCACCCCATCCAGCGCGTCGGGGATCGCGTTCGGGGCGGCTGGTTGGTGACCCTCGGGCCGGTGCATGACCCTGACTTCAACCCAAAAAAAAGCCCACCAGGCCTAGCAAAGGGCGCGGTGGGCTTCAAGCCAAAAGTGGCACTGTGTGAGGAGCGCTTGACGAACGCTCAGGCCTCGGCGGTTTCCAGGGCAGCGGCTTCGCTGGCGGCCTGGGGCACGGGGCCGCTGCGGGGGGCGGGCAGGGGACCGTCCTGCTTGACGGTGAGATAGCGGATCACGTCCTCGCTGAGGCGCATGGCCCGCTCGAGGGTGGCCACCTGCTGGCCGTCACCGTTGTGGGCCAGCTGCACGTAGATGCCTTCCTTGTGCTTGGCGATCGGATAGGCCAGTCGGCGCTTGCCGCGCATCTGGCAGTCGAGCACCTCAGCGCCGGCTTCGGTCACCAAATCGCGGTACTTGGTGACATGGGTCTCCACCTCTTCCTCCGGAATGTCCGGACGAAGGATGTACATCGTTTCGTAGTAGGGCTGCGACATGACTTGCGCGATCCGCTGTGGACGCCGAAGGGAACGGTGGCTGGCGGTGCGGGGCGAATCCCCTGTGCACCAGCGACGGATCGTCCACCCTACAGCTGCATGCGCACCGCTTCCGACAGGGTGGGAATGTCAGCTTCCTTGCCGCGCAGGCACTGCACCAGGGCGAACAGCAGCAGCACCAGCACCCCCAGGAACACGGTGTTGGCGAGGGTGCGGCCGGCAAAGCCCAGGCTGCCGAGGCGCAGCAGCTGGAACGCCAGCGACAGCACCACCAGCACGATGTCCAGCAGGATCGCCTGCAGCACGTTGAAACGCAGGAAATAGGGCACCCGCGGATTGCGCACCACCGCCAGGAACAGCACCAGGAACAGCAGGAAGCCGCCGAAGGGCACGCTGCGCTCCAGCATCAGCAGCGGCAGGGCGGGCAGCACCAGCCACTGCAGGGCCGGGAAGAGGTTGTCGAGGGACGAGCCGAAAGGCAGTGCGGCGCTCCAGGGCAGCAGGTAGGCCAGCACGGCCAGGGGCCGTTGCCAGAGGGGGATGTCGGCCAAGGCGGCGCGCCGTCGGGTTGCTGCAGTGAGGCTATGGCAGCCGTTCCAGCAGTGCCTGGCGCATCACGTCCACCGGCACCGTGGCTTGGCCGCTCCACAGCCGCAGGGCGGCCGCCCCTTGCTCCACCAGCATCTCCAGCCCATCGAGGCCCTGGCAGCCGTGGCTAGCCGCCTGGCGCAGCAGCTGGGTGGGCCGCGGCGTGTAGATGATGTCGTACACCCAGGCGCTGGGGGGGAGTGCCGCCAGCTCCGCCGGGGTCAGCGGGCAGCCCTCGGCGGCGCTGGGATCACTGGCGGAGGCCATGCCCACCGGCGTGGTGTTCACCAGTAGGTCGGCTTCGGCCAGTGCCCCCGCGACCCCATTCCCCCAGGCGAGGGTCTGCAGCTGGGGGGCCCAGCCCTGCACATCCGCCTGGAAGGCGGCCAGGGCCTCGGGGCGGCGGCCCGCCAGGGTGATCCGGCCGCAGCCCAGCTCCACCAGGCCGGCCACCACGGCCCGGGCGCTGCCACCGCAGCCCAAGACCACCGCTCGCTGGCCCTGCCACTGGCGCCCATCACGGCGCAGCGGTGCGCAGAACCCCTCCACATCGGTATTGGTGCCGTGCCAGCCGCCACCGTCCAGGGGCACCAGCACGTTCACGGCCCCCAGCCGCTGGGCCAGGGGGCTGAGCTCCCGGCAGAGGGCCGCCACGCTGTGTTTGTGGGGGATGGTGACGTTCAGGCCCCGGCAGTCCATCGCCTCGAGGGCCCGCACCACCGTGGCGAGTTCGCCCGCAGGAGCGGGCAGGGCCAGGAACACCCAGTCGAGCCCCATGGCCTGCAGGGCCGCGTTCTGCATCACCGGCGAGAGCGAGTGATGCACCGGGTCGCCGAGCACCCCCACGATGGCGGTGGTGCCGCTGATGGGGGGTTGGCTGCTCACGGTGCTCAGACGGTGGGTACGGGAACGGTTCGGCAACCACACCTAGCCCCATGCCGGGCCTGCTGTTGAGGATGCCTTCAGTTCAGAGGTCATCCATGGGCAAGGTTGTCGGTATCGACCTTGGCACCACCAACAGCTGCGTGGCGGTGATGGAGGGCGGCAAGCCCACCGTGATCGCCAATGCCGAGGGTTTCCGGACCACGCCCTCGGTGGTGGCCTACACCAAAAACCAGGACCAGCTGGTGGGGCAGATCGCCAAGCGTCAGGCGGTGATGAACCCCGAAAACACCTTCTATTCGGTGAAGCGGTTCATCGGCCGTCGGGTCGACGAGGTGAACGAAGAGTCGAAGGAGGTGAGCTACGGCGTTGAGAAGGCCGGCGCCAACGTCAAGGTGAAGTGCCCGGTGCTCAACAAGCAGTTCGCCCCTGAGGAGGTGAGCGCCCAGGTGCTGCGCAAGCTGGCGGAGGACGCCGGCAAGTACCTCGGTGAGTCGGTCACCCAGGCGGTGATCACCGTGCCCGCCTATTTCAACGACTCCCAGCGTCAGGCCACCAAGGACGCCGGCAAGATCGCCGGTCTCGAGGTGCTGCGGATCATCAACGAGCCCACCGCGGCGGCCCTGGCCTACGGCCTCGACAAGAAGAGCAACGAGCGCATCCTGGTGTTCGACCTGGGCGGCGGCACCTTCGACGTGTCCGTGCTCGAGGTGGGCGACGGGGTGTTCGAAGTGCTCTCCACCTCCGGTGACACCCACCTGGGCGGCGACGACTTCGACAAGGTGATCGTCGATTACTTGGCCGACACCTTCAAGGCCAACGAAGGCATTGATCTGCGCAGCGACAAGCAGGCCCTGCAACGCCTCACCGAGGCGGCGGAGAAGGCCAAGATCGAACTCTCCAGCGCCACCCAGAGCGAGATCAACCTGCCGTTCATCACGGCCACCCCGGAGGGCCCCAAGCACCTCGATCTCACCCTCACCCGCGCCAAGTTCGAGGAGCTGGCCAGCAAGCTGATCGACCGTTGCCGCGTGCCGGTGGAGCAGTCCCTCAAGGACGCGAAGCTCTCCTCCTCCGAGCTCGACGAGATCGTGATGGTGGGTGGTTCCACCCGCATCCCGGCGGTGCTTGAACTGGTGAAGCGCATCACCGGTAAGGACCCCAACCAGACGGTGAACCCCGATGAGGTGGTGGCCGTGGGTGCCGCTATCCAGGGCGGCGTGCTGGCCGGTGAGGTGAAGGACATCCTGCTGCTGGATGTGACGCCCCTCTCCCTCGGCGTGGAGACCCTTGGCGGCGTGATGACCAAGATGATCACCCGCAACACCACCATCCCCACCAAGAAAACGGAGACCTACTCCACCGCGGTGGATGGCCAGACCAACGTGGAGATCCAC
>JBEIQU010000080.1:0-7164 GCA_040376355.1 Prochloraceae cyanobacterium
AGCGATGCGGAGCGGGCGGCGGTGGGGACCGCCTACAAGCAGCAGGGCCGTCAGGCGGCCATCCAGTTGGGGCTGGAGTTGGTGGGACCGCGCTTGGGGCAGCTGGGGGAGGCGCTGCGCACGGCCCAGGCGGACCATGGCGGCGTGCTGCGGCTGCACTGCTGGCGCGGTGGCATGCGTTCGGAGAGCGTCGCCTGGTTGGCGCGCCAGCTCGACGTGCCGGTGCTGGTGCTGGAGGGGGGCTACAAGGCGTTCCGGCGCTGGGTGCTGGAGCTGCTGGACCAGCCCTGGCCGGTGCAGTTGCTGGGGGGCCGCACGGGCACCGGCAAAACCGACCTGCTCTTGGCGCTGCGGCAGCGGGGTGTGGCCGTGCTGGATCTCGAGGGGTTGGCCCATCACCGCGGCAGCAGCTTCGGGGGCCTGGGCCTGCCGCCCCAGCCCAGCAACGAGCACTACGAGAACCGCATCGCGCTGGAGCTCCAGCGGCACCGGCAGCGGGGGGCCCAGCAGATCTGGCTGGAGGCCGAGAGTGCCCAGGTGGGTCGCTGCCGCATCCCCGCCGGTCTGTGGCGGCAGATGCAGCAAGCACCGCTGCTGGAAATTCAACGGCCCCTGGAGCAACGGCTGCAGCAACTGGTGGCCGTGTATGGCGGCCAGGACCCGGTGGCCCTGCGCGATGCCACCGAACGCATCGCCCGCCGGCTCGGCCCCCAGCGCACCAGCGCCGCCGTGGAGGCGATCGACCGCGGCGACTGGAGCGCCGCCGCAAGCCAGATGCTGGATTACTACGACCGCTGCTACGACCATGAGCTGGCCCGCCACGGCGCGGGGGATCAGCGGCGTCTACTGGGCAGCCATGACCTGGGCCACCTGAGCGCCGAGGCAGCCGCTGACCAGCTGCTGGGCAGTGGTTGCATCACCGCCAGCGCCGCCTAGGGCAGTCCAGGCACACTGCCTAGGATCTGGACTTTCGGGGAGCCGGCGATGGCCGCCATTCAGTTTTTTCGTGGAATCGATGAACCGGTGGTGCCCGATATCCGCATGACCCGCTCCCGCGATGGCCGCACCGGCCAGGCGATCTTCGTGTTCGACCAGCCCCAGGCCCTGTCGCCCGAATCCCTGGGGGACATCGGCGGGATGTACATGGTGGATGAGGAGGGGCAGCTGGTGACCCGCGAGGTGAACGCCAAGTTTGTGAATGGCAAGCCGGCCGCCCTGGAGGCCACCTACACCTGGAAGACGCCGGAGGATTTCGAGCGCTTCATGCGCTTCGCCCAGCGCTACGCCGATGCCAACGACCTGGGCTTCTCCCAGAAAGGCGACCAGGGCGACGACGGCGACACCGACTCCAACGCGGACTGAGCTGCCGTGAAATTCGGCCAGTGGATCGGTGTGATCGCCACGGCGGCGGCCCTGCTGCTGCTGTGGCACCTGCGGGAGGTGGTGATCCACCTGTTTGCCGCCATCGTGCTGGCCATGGCCCTCTGCACCGTGGTGGGGGTGGTACAGCAACGGCTGCGCTGCGGCCGGCCCCAGGCCCTGTTGCTCACCCTGCTGGGGCTGGTGCTGGTGCTCGCCGTCACCCTGGCGGCGGTGGTGCCGCCCTTCGTGGAGCAGTTTCAGCAGCTGCTGCTGCAGCTGCCCGCCGCCGCTGAGCGGGCCGCTGCCCTGCTGCGGCAGACCCTCGACCAAAGCAACCGCATGCTCTACGGCCAGCAGGCCGTGCAATGGCTGCAGCAGAGCTGGGGCGCGGCCAGCACGGCGGCAACACCCGTCGGCGGCGGACTCCAGGGTCTGCTGGGGGTGGCCGGCAACCTCGGCAGCGGCCTGATCCAGCTGCTGTTCGTGCTGGCGGTGAGCTTGATGATCGCGGT
This sequence comes from Prochloraceae cyanobacterium, assembly GCA_040376355.1. Lineage (GTDB taxonomy): Bacteria > Cyanobacteriota > Cyanobacteriia > PCC-6307 > Cyanobiaceae > Vulcanococcus. The sequence goes on from JBEIQU010000080.1 coordinate 1,875, forward strand.
GCAGCCCAATGCCTACCGCGAGGTAGCCGTGCTGCTGGCCCCCTCCTTCTACCGGCGACGCCTGCGGCAGGTGTTGCTCCAGTGCGGCGAAGCCCTGAGCAGCTGGATGGGGGGCGTGCTGATCAGCTCCCTGTGTGTGGCGCTGCTGGCCGGCATCGGCCTGTCGTTGCTGGGGGTGAAGCTGGTGGTGGCCAATGCCTTGCTGGCGGGCCTGCTGAACGTGATCCCCAACGTGGGTCCCACCCTCAGCACCGTGTTTCCGATGTCGGTGGCGCTGCTGGTGTCCCCCTGGAAAGCGCTGGCGGTGCTGGGGCTTTATGTGCTGGTGCAGAACCTGGAGAGCTATGTGATCACCCCGTCGGTGATGCACCACCAGGTGAAGCTGCTGCCGGGGCTCACCTTGGCGGCACAGTTTCTGTTCACGGTGCTGTTCGGCCCCCTGGGCCTGCTGCTGGCCCTGCCCCTGGCGGTGTGCCTGCAGGTGGTGATCCGTGAGGTGCTGATCCGCGATGTGCTCGACCCCTGGCGCCGCCAGGGACAGACCCCATGAGTGCCCGCACCCTGATCGGGCTGTTGGCCCTGGTGGTGCTGGGGCTACTCACCTGGGAACTGCGCTGGGTGCTGCTGGTGCTGTTTGGCGCCGTCGTGCTGGCGGTGGCCCTGGATGTACCGGTGACCTGGCTGCGGCGCCTCACCGGCTTGAACCGGCCGATCGCCCTCCTGCTGGTGGTGCTGGTGCTGCTGTTCACAGGCTGGCGACTCGGGGAGCTGCTGCTGCCGGAGCTGGTGGAGCAGGTGAACCAGTTCACCCAGCTGGTGCCGGCCCTGTTCACGCGGCTGGGGCAACTGCTGGGGGGCATGGCGATGCTGGAGAGCGTCGAGGCGCGGCTGCTGCAATTCGGCACCCTCGAAAAACTGCAGCCCCTCGGCAGCCAGCTGCTGGGGCTTGCTGGCGGGGCGGCGGCCATCACCGTGCAGCTGCTGTTGATGGGCCTGCTGGCGCTGCTGCTGGCCCTCGACCCCCGCAGCCATCAGCGCCTGGTGCTGTCCATCACGCCGGCCCACTACCGCCCGCTGATCGCCGAGGTGCTCAGCGACTGCCGCCAGGCCCTGGGGGGCTGGCTGGCGGGCATGACCCTCTCGGGGGTGGCGGTGTTCGGGCTCACCTGGGCTGGCCTGGCGGCCCTGAAGGTGCCCCTGGCCCTGCTGAGCGCCCTGGTGTGCGGCCTGCTCACCTTCGTCCCCACCGTCGGCCCCACCGTCGCCACGCTGCTGCCGCTGTCGGTGGCGCTGCTGGTGTCACCGGCCCTGGCGCTGCAGGTGCTGATCCTGCGGCTACTGGTGCAGAACGGCGAGGCCTTCCTGCTCACACCACTGCTGTTGAGCCGCACGGTGAACCTATTGCCCACCGTGGCACTGATGGCCCAGTTGTGCCTGGGGGCCCTGCTGGGGCTGCCGGGGGTGCTGCTGGCGTTGCCGCTGGTGGTGGTGCTGCAGGTGCTAGCCCAAAAACTGCTGGTGGAGCAGGTGATGGACCGCTGGCTCTAGGGCTCAGCGGAGAGGGGAGAGCCTCAGCGCCGAGGCCATTCCAGGGATGGCAGCAGCACCAGCACGGCCACTGCCAAGGGATGGTGCACGGGGATCTGCAGCAGGCTGCTCCAGGTGAAATGCTCCAGCAGCAGCTGCAGTTCCACCCGCAGATCCAGCAACGCCAGCAGGCCCAGCAGCCACACCACCCAGGGCAGACGGCGGGGGTCAAATCGCCCCCTGGGGGTGGGGGTCATCGGCGCGCCAGCAGCGGCAGCAGGGTGGGGGCGATACCGATGCTCGACCAGCTGCCCACCGCGATGCCGATGGTGAGCGCCACGGCAAACCAGAACAGGGTGCTGCCGCCGAAGAAGATCAGCGCCACCAGGGGCAGCAGGGTGGTCAGTGAGGTGTAGAGGGAACGGGTCAGGGTGGCATCCACGGCCACATCGACCTGGTCGCTGAGGGGGAGGTCGCGCAGCAGGGTTTTCTGCTCACGGATGCGGTCGAACACCACCACCGTGTCGGTGACGGAATAGCCGGCGACCGTGATCAGCGAGACGGCGAACAACGAATCCACCTCGATGCCCCCCAGCAGGCCCAACCAGGCGAAGACACCGCAGGTGATCAGCACGTCGTGGCCAAGGCACAGCAGGGCCAGACCGGCGAAAATACGGTCGTAGCGGACGGTGATGTACACCGCGATGGCGGCGAAACTCACCAGCAGCGAGATCAGGCTGCCCTTGAGCAGCTGATCCCCAAGGGTGGGGCCGATGGTGTTCACCGACGTGGCTGAGGCCTGCAGAGGGCCCGCCTGGGCCTGCACCGCAGCCACCACCGCGGAGGCCTGGTCGGGATTGAGGTCCGGCAGGCGCAGCACCAGCGATCGGCCCTGATCGAGCACCTGCACGGCCGCAGCGTTGAGGCTGGGGGCGCTGCCCCCCGGCTCAGCCGGCAGGGCGAGCCGGGAGAGCTGGCGCTGCAGGTCGGAGGCGGACAGCGGTGGGCAGGCACCGGTGCAGGCGCGCTCCAGCTGGATCTGGGTACCGCCCGTGAAATCCAGACCGGGGCGTAGGGGGGCGCGGATGTCGGGGTTGATCCAGCACAGCAGCAGACCGATCAGACTCAGCAGGCAGGCCAGGCCCGAACCCCACCAGGCCAGGCGGCGATGGCGCGTGATCCTGAAGCGGGGACTGGGCAGGGGGGTGCTGGTCATCAGGCGGCACCAGCGGGGAGCTGGCGTTCGGGCAGGAAATAGGTGACGCGGCGCAGGGCCGGGTAGCTGGTGAGCAGCCGCAGGATGCTGCGGGTGCAGGTGAGGGCTGTGAACAGGCTCAGCAGCAGACCAATGGCCAGGGTGACGGCGAATCCCTTCACCAGACCGGTGCCCAAGGCAAACAGGGCGGCACAGCTGATCAGGCCGGTGACGTGGCCATCGAGGATCGAGGAGAACGCCAGCGAGAAGCCGGTGTCGATCGAGCGGATCAGAGTGTTGCCCGCCCGGAGCTCCTCCTTCACCCGCTCGAAGATCAACACGTTGGCATCAACGGCCATGCCGATCGAGAGGATGAAACCGGCGATGCCTGGCAGCGAGAGGGTGACCGGGATCAGCGCATAAATGGCCAGGTTGAACAGGGCATACAGGCTCAGGGCCAGCACCGAGACCAATCCGGGCAGCCGGTAGACCACCACCATGAACACCGCCACCAGGGCCAGGCCGGAGAGGGCCGCCACAAGGCTGGAGCGGATGTTCTCGGCCCCCAGGGAGGGGCCGACGGTGCGCACTTCAATCAGCTTCACCGGCAGCGGCAGGGAGCCGCCGCGCAGCTGCACCTCCAGGTCGCGGGCCTCCTCAGCGGTGAAGTTGCCGGTGATGCTGGCGGAGCCGCCGGTGATGCCCGCGGGTTTGAATTCCGGCCCCACGCTGGCCTCGCTGATGGAGCGGCCATCGAGCACGATGCCCAGCAGCCGTCCGCTGCCGGCGATGCTCTGGGTGAGGGCGGCGAACTTGCGCCCCCCCTCACTGTTGAAGCTGAGGGTCACATCCCAGCCGTTGCCGCTCTGCTGTTGCTGGCGTCCGGCGGCGGTGAGGTCCTTGCCGGTGAGCTCGGCCGGCTCATAGAGCTCCACGATGCGGCGGTTGATCTCCGCCAGCAGCAACTCCAGCTGATCGGCTTCGCTGCTCCCCGCGGGCACCGCCACCCCAAGGCTCCGCAGCGACTCCGCCAGTTGCTCGGCGGGAAGGTCGAGGGGTGGGGTGGTGCTGTCGGGAGCCGGCTGGCCATCGGCCAGGGCCTGGCTGCGCTGGCGACGCTGGTTGAGCACCGCCTGGGCCTGGCGCTTGAGCTTGAGCAGGCCGGTCATCTGCTGCTCGGTGCCGGGTTTCTGGGCCCGGAACTCCAGCAGGGCGGTGGTGCCGAGCACCTTGGCGGCCCGGCTGGGGTCCTGCTCGCCGGGGAGCTGCAGCACCAGCTGGTCGTCGCCCACGGTCTGCAGGGTGGATTCCGCCACCCCAAGGCCATTGATGCGGCGGTCAAGCACATCCTTCACCGCCTCCAGCTGCTCCGCCTTGACCTTGGTGATCGATCCAGCGGGCAGCACCTGCAGGGTGAGCTGGCTGCCGCCCTTGAGGTCGAGCCCCAGTTGCAGCGGGAAACTGGCGAGTACGGCGCCGGCGGCGATCGCCAGGGCCAGGATCAGGGCGAACCATCCCTGTTGACGTGCCATCTCAGATCTGGCCAGCCTTGAGGGCCTTGGCCGCTTCCACGATCTGGTGGGGCTGAATGATCGTCAGATTCTCAAGCGTGCCGTTATACGGGGTGGGGATGTCCTGGGAGGACAGCCGCACCGGCCGCGCATCGAGGTCATCGAAGCACTGCTCGGTGATCAGGGCCATCAGCTCCGCTCCGATGCCGCCGGTCTTCATGCACTCCTCCACGATCAGCACCTTGTGGGTCTTGCGGATCGAGCGGGCGATCGTCTCCATGTCGAAGGGCTTGAGGCTGATCAGGTCGATCAGCTCCACGCTCACCCCCTCCTTCTCCAGCTGCTCCACGGCCTTGAGGCAGTGGTGGCGCATGCGGGAGTAGGTGAGGATCGTCACGTCGCTGCCCTCCTGCACCAGGTCGGCCTGGTCGAGGGCGCAGATGTAATCGCCTTCGGGGATGTCCTCGGTGAGGTTGTAGAGCAGCACGTGCTCAAAGAAGAGCACCGGGTTGTTGTCGCGGATGGCGGCCTTCATCAGGCCCTTGGCATTGGTGGGGGTGCTCACCGCCACGATCTTGATGCCGGGTACCGCGTGGAAATAGGCCTCCAGGCGCTGGCTGTGCTCTGCCCCCAGCTGACGACCCACCCAACCGGGACCGCGCACCACCGCAGGAATGGTGAAGTTGCCGCCGCTGGTGTAGCGCAGCATCCCCATGTTGTTGGAGATCTGGTTGAAGGCCAGCAGCAGGAAGCCCATGTTCATGCCTTCCACGATCGGCCGCAGGCCGGTCATGGCAGCGCCCACAGCCATGCCGGTGAAAGCGTTCTCGGCGATCGGGGTGTCCAGCACCCGCAGCTCGCCATATTTGTCGTAGAGGTCCTTGGTGACCTTGTAGGACCCGCCGTACTGACCGACGTCCTCACCCATCACGCAGACGTGGGGGTCACGGGCCATTTCCTCATCGATGGCCTCGCGCAGGGCGTTGAACAACAGGGTCTCTGCCACGGCGGCGCAATCAGTCCGGCTCTGGCCGGTCGCTGGGCCAACTTATCTCAG
>JBEIQU010000172.1:0-4372 GCA_040376355.1 Prochloraceae cyanobacterium
CAGGCTCAGCCCTTCGAAGCTGGGTTCGAACACCACCATCACCTTGACGTGGTCGAACTCCAGCAAGGCCGCTTCGATGCTGGGGATCACACGCCGCTGCATCTCTTCGCCACTGAGGCGACCACTGCAGCTGAAGCCCAATGTGCCGGAGGGCAGGCTTTCAATCAGCTGAATCATGGCGTCCGGCCCGTGGGTTGGCCGCAACCTATGGAGCCGATCCGGGCGAGGGTTGCGCGGGCAGCTGATTCGAGCCCGTTGTGCGGTGAAGGGCTGCACTGACCACCACAATCAACATCCCGGCGCCCACCAGGGCGGCACTGAGCCGTAGGGCCTGCGATACCGGAATCACGGGAACCATCATTGGCCACGGCTCAGCTGATGGAGCTGTAGGCAGGGGTATGGCTGCCGATGCAGCGGCGATCACAACGGCCGCAGCCCTGCAGCAGCCCTTCCGCGAAGCTGCTGCCGCCGGCCTGAAACAGCCCTGTTGCTTGCACAGTGGCGCCGTTGCGGGGTGGCACAGGCCCATGGTGAGCAGCAATGGCAGCTTTCATCTCGAATCACCGGCCTTCCGTGATGGGGAGCTGATTCCGGTGATTCACACCGGCGAAGGGCTCAACCTCTCGCCACCGCTGCGCTGGAGCGGTGCCCCCGGCAGCACCGGCAGCTTTGCCTTGGTGCTGGTGGATCCGGACGCTCCGGCCGGCCCTTGGGTGCACTGGGTTCTGTTCAACATCCCCCCTGAATTGCGGGCCTTGCCGGCGGGATTGGCGCGGGCGCCGCAGCTCCCGAATGGGGCGCGCCATGGCAGTTGCTGGGGTGTTGGCCGCTTTGAGCGCATCGGCTACCAAGGCCCCCTGCCGCCGGCGGGCCCCCTGCACCGTTACGTGTTCGAGTTGCTGGCCCTGGATGGGCCGTTGGATCTGGAGCCTGGCTGCACGGTGTTTGAGCTGCGCGCCGCGATGGCTGAACACCAGCTGGCGCGGGCTGCGTTGGTAGGGATTTACGCAGGGGCTCGCGTTGCGGGGGGTTGATGTGCTGCACTGTGAAGCAGAGTTCAGCGCTGTTTGGGGGGTGCTTGCCCCTCGCAAAATGTTTGGTTTTGCCCCGAATTCCTCTGAGGAGTCCATCTCTTGAGCTCCCGTAAGCAGTTGTCGATGGTGTTACCGGAGGAGCTGATCGCCTCCATCAAAGAGCGCGCCCAACAGCAGGGCGTCACCATCACCGCCTATGTGGTGGGGTTGATTCATGCGGATCTGGGCCGAGGCAGCGCCCCCGCACCGACGGAAATGGCGGAGCAGATCCGTGAATTGCAGCAGCGGGTGCAGCAGTTGGAACAGCAGGAATCCACGCCCCCTTGAGGCGACCTGCCAGTGCAGGCGACCTGCCTTGTAGAACTGATGTAGAACAGGACGAACTCCGGTGCCCTCGGTGCCCGAACCACCCCTCGGTAGACAGGCGCCGAACCCCCGGCAGGTTCGGGCAACCCGCATCAGCATCAGCCTGCCGCCTGAGTTGCACGACCAACTGCAGGTCCTGTCCGCTCAGCAGCAGCGCAGCCTCAGCAACCTTTGTGCCCTGCTGCTCACCGAGGCGGTGCAGCGCACCAAAGCCTGATCGTCGATTGCCCGACGCACCGTTGCGGTGCATGGGCCGCAATGCTGCTGGCCTGTCCGCCCATCGTGGTGGGATGGCTTTGCTGAGGGTGACCTTGGGCGGGGACGCCATGCGTGCGATTGAACACTGGGGATGGACCGAGCAGGCCGAGCGCTGGAACGGCCGCCTGGCGATGTTGGGGTTTGTGATCGCCCTGGCCATGGAGTTGCTCACCGGCCAGGGGGTGCTGCATCAGTTGAGCCTGATGCTTCCCCATCGCTGAGGCTCTTCAGGCACCACCCCGGCAGACCTGCTGTACGGCCGCTGCAGCTCCCCTTGGTGGCGGGGTTGGCGTTTCAGGCTGAAGGCGGTGCTGATTCAACCGGAGCGACGTCATGGAGCACGACCATTGGGAAATCGGGCTCAGGGGAGAGACCCTCGATGATCTGTTGACCAGCGAAAAGGCCGGCATGACCCTCTGGTTCATGGCCGGCTATTTGAAGGGCCTCACCGATAGCAGTGCCCTGCATAGTGGGGAACGCCAGATGGTGTTGGAGGCCGACGGTGACCAGGGCTGGCGCTTGCGTTATGCCAAGTCCGAATCGGACGACGACTGATCCTCCAACTGGTCGCGGGCCAGCTGCGCCAGGGTTTCGTAGTGCTTGTGGAGATGGTCCAGCTTCTGCTCGGCCATCTCCTCGAGATCGAGCAACGTATCGCTGGCCCCCTGGGTGGCTCGGATCAACTCATCGAGCTTGATCTGCAGGGCTTCGGTGTCGTGGTTTTGGGTGTTCTGAATCACGAACACCATCAGGAAGGTGATGATCGTGGTGGCGGTGTTGATCACCAGTTGCCAGGTGTCGCTGAAGCCAAATAGCGGGCCGGTGCACAACCACAGCAGCACCAAAGCCAGGGCTGTGGTGAAGGTGAGTGGCCGGCCGCTGAGGCGCGCCACCGAGCGGGCAAACCAGCGGTACCAACCCTGGCGTTGCATCAAGCGATCGCGGGCTAAGGGTGCAGGTTCAGGCAACGGGGCGCTGCGGGGGGTGGTTGGCTGGATCCAAGGCGGATTCGATCAAATAGGACGCCAGATTGCTCACGGATCGCCCCTCTGCGCTGCTGCGGGCGATCAGGGCTTCGAGGGTGGATTGTGCCACCGTGATGGTGAGCCGTTGACTGGAACGGAATGCTGTCATGGCTTGCACGAATTGTTGTGATGCTGATCTGTGGCTGATCTGCAGAGGCTCAGTGGCCGATCCTTCGTGCTGGCGTTGGCTTCAGCCCTTGGCGAGCTGATTCACACACGATCCCGCTTGAGAGGACCAACCGCAAAGCCTTGTCCCGGAAAGAATCTATAGGTTTTATAGATCAACGATAGCCCCGTGGGTTGCGGCGTCGTTGCCGATAGCTTCACACCCTGTGTGGCGTTGTTTTTGACTGCGTCAGGTGATGGCTGTTTGCTCGTCTCGCTGCAGCGATGGTTGCGGTACTGGCAGGTTTGGAGCGTGCGCTTGTTGGGCTGCATGTGGTGGGATTGACGGCTCTCCCGATCCCGCTATCCCCATAGGTGGCGTTCACCTCGGGGCACAACCGACGCCCCATCGCCCCATCGGCACCGCATCGGGGCTGCGTTGGCCGTCGCCGCCGACCGCTCTCCCCAGCCTGGTCTTCGTGAGCCCCTGCGCCGATGCGCCCCACCTGGACCCGTGGCCGCCTGCAGGGCCTGATTCGCCAGGGGCTGGGTGACCTGCCGTTGATCGTGGTGTCGAACCGCGAGCCCTGGATCCACACCAGCTGGGATGGCTCGATTCGCGTCGAGCGTCCCGCCAGTGGATTGGTGACCGCCCTGGAACCCTTTGCTGAAGCCAGCGGTGGCACCTGGATTGCCCATGGCAGCGGCGATGCGGATCGGCGCTGCGTGGATGCGCATGACCGGGTGGCCGTTCCCCCTGACCATCCCCGCTATCAGCTGCGGCGCCTGTGGTTAAGCCAGGCCGAACAGGACGGCTACTACAACAACCTCGCCAATCGTGGCCTGTGGCCCTTATGCCATGTGGCCTTTGTGCCGCCCCTGTTTGAGGCGGCCCATTGGCACACCTACCGGCAGGTGAATGCCCGCTTCGCCGAAGCGGTGCTCGAGGAGGCTGCCGGGGGCCCCGCCCTGGTGTTCCTGCAGGACTATCACCTGGCGCTGGCGGCACAGCTGCTGCGGCGGGCCAATCCCCAGCTCACCCTGGTGCAGTTCTGGCATGTGCCCTGGCCCAACCTCGAGCTGCTGCGCACTTTCCCCTACGCCGAGGAGCTGATCGAGGGCTTGCTGGGCAACGACCTGATCGGGTTCCAGATCCCCGCCCACGCCCGCAATTTCCTCGAGGCGGCGGATCGGTTGGTGGAGGCGCGGGTGGATGCCGATGTCGATCAGGTGCAGCGCCATGGCCATGGCACCCATGTGGCCGCCTATCCGATCAGCATCGATTTCCAGCAGTGGAACCATGACGCCGCCGGCGTGCCGGTGCTGGAGGCCATGCAGCGCTGGCGCCAGCGCCTCGGCCCCCATGACCCGGATCTGCTGGGGGTGGGCATGGAGCGGCTGGATTACACCAAGGGGCTGCCCCAGCGGCTGCGGGCCGTGGAGCAGCTGTTGATCCAGGAGCCGGCGCTGCGGGGCCGCTTCCGCTTTGTGCAGGTGCTGGCCAACTCCCGCAGCCAGATCCGCGAGTACCACGCCCTCCACACCGAGCTGGAGGCGATCACCGCCGGCATCAATGCCCGATGG
>JBEIQU010000272.1:0-2344 GCA_040376355.1 Prochloraceae cyanobacterium
AGCCGCACGGCCGAGGCCAGAAGCGCCTTGGGCTGAGCGACTCAAGCCGCAGCCGTCTTGCCTTGGCGTGCGGCCACCACGGCAGCACCGGCAGCGACCACGGCCAAGCCACCGCTGACGGCCAGGAAGGCCAGGGTCTGCAGCAGCAGCAAGAAGACGCCGAGCGCTGAAAACGCCGTGATCCGGATCTTGGCCTTGATCAGCATGGTGAGCAGCAGGATCACGGTGGCCTTGAGGGCAAGGACCTTGGCGGCCGTGATCGGGCAGAACGGGTTGAACAACATGCCTGTCACGTCACTGACTCCATGCTGGTGCCGGATCATCGGCAACGCGAGGTGTCCGAGGCTCCGGAGCACCGGTAAGGTCCGCCCATTGCACCGCGCTGGGCATGGGCTTTCGCTATCTCAACGGCCTCGCAAGCCGCGAGAACCTCGACGCCTTCCTGGGTCTGATGGATCTGGCGGCTGGGGCCGGTGAGTCAGCCGACAACGTGTTTGAGCTGACGCACCGGCTGCGGGCCTCCAAGCCGATGCAGCTCTGCCTAAAACGGCTGGAGCAGCACCCTGCAAGCCAGGCGTTGATCGAACGGCGCTATGTGGGCGCCCCCTACGACAGCGCTGCGCTGAGGGCCCTGCCTGCCGGCACCTTGGGCCACACCTATGGAACGGTGATGGCGGTGATGGGATACGACATCAACTTCTTCCCAAAACCGGAGTTCTTCGCATCCCTGGAAACAGATGCCGACTACGTGAACTACCGCGCCACCGCGACCCATGATCTGCACCACATCCTGAGTGGATTCAGCCTCAACAACTACGGCGAGCTCGGTGTGATCAGCATCAGCGTGGCCCAGTTCTCCCATCCCGGCTCAGCGTTCCTGGATCTGATGTCGCTGCTGCTCAGCTGGTTCCGCAGTGACACCCCCATCGATCAGCTCGAAACGATCCAGGAGCAGGCGCGATCTGCAAGCTACGCCTACAAGCTGATCGGCAATGGCCTCGAGATGGGGCTGAATGCCCAACCGCTGTTCCCCGTGATCTGGGAGGAGCGCATGGAGCACAACCTCGACGAGCTGCGCGCCGAACTCGGCATCGTGCCGGCCCTGGACGGCCCCTGGAGCTGGGCCTCCAATCCCGAAATCCGCCAGGCCTTGGGCTGGTGACCCCGAGGCCGGCAACCGGCGGGCCACCAGGGTCGATCCATAGAATCTGAAGCAATGTTGAAACGCTTGGGGCTGATGTGATGCGGATGTGGTGCAGCGCTTGACATCTTCCGTCGCCCTCCTCTCGCGCCCGAGCCGCCCTCCGCAGACCACCCCCCAGCAGCAGTACCCCGGCAAGGCCGAGCTGTTGCAGGCCCTACCAGCTGAGTTGACGCGGTTCAACCCCGTGAAGGCCTGGGGAAGCCTGGGGATGTCCCTGGGGCTGTCGGTGCTGGCCTACGGCGTGGGCACCCAGATCCCCCTGCAGCTGTGGGCCACACCGCTGTGGCTGCTCTATGGCGCCGTCACCGGCACGGTGGTGATGGGGCTGTGGGTGCTGGCCCATGAATGCGGGCACAACGCCTTCCACCCCAACCGGCGGCTCGAAAGCTGGATCGGCTTCGTGCTGCACAGCGTGCTGCTGGTGCCGTACTTCAGCTGGGCCCGCAGCCACGCCACCCACCACGCCCACTGCAATCACCTGGAGCAGGGGGAAACCCACGTCCCCCCCAGGGAGGAGTCGATCTCCGGGCAAATCACCGAAAACCTGCGCAGGCGCCTGGGCCGCAGGCTGTTCGGCTGGGTGTCGCTGTTCAGCCACCTGGTGCTGGGCTGGCCCCTCTATTTGTTCGTGGGTGCCACGGGCGGGGAGGAGTACGGGCGGCCCACCTCTCATTTCTGGAACGGCCCCTCCACCAACAAGGGCATGCGCCCGCTGTTCCCGCGGGCCTTCCGCGGCCAAATGGTGCGCTCCAACCTGGGCCTGCTGGCCTGCCTGCTGGTGCTGGGGGGGCTGGCGCTGCAGTTCTCCCTGGTGCGGGTGCTCTGCGTCTACGGCCTGCCCTACCTCGTGGTGAACCTGTGGCTGGTCACCTACACCTGGCTGCAACACACCGATCTGACCATCCCCCACTTCGCCTCAGACCAGTGGACCTGGGCCAAAGGGGCCTTGCAGACCGTGGATCGCCCCTACGGACCCCTGCTCAACCTGCTGCACCACGGCATCGGCTCCACCCACGTGTGCCACCACGTGAACCCGCGCATTCCCCACTACAACGCCTGGCGTGGCAATGCCCTGCTGCGGCAACGGTTTCCGGGGCTGGTGCGCTACGACGCCACCCCGATCCATCAGGCCCTCTGGCG
>JBEIQU010000034.1:0-10712 GCA_040376355.1 Prochloraceae cyanobacterium
AACACCATCTGCCAGCGCTCGGCGCTGGTGCCCACCAGCCGCAGGCCCCGGGGGTCGAGCCGGGTGCCGGGGCGGAACTCCACCACCAGGCGGGTGCTGCTGTCGTTGGGGCGGCCCACCCGCACCTGGCGAATCAGGCCGTTGCCCCCCAGGATGCGGCTGCGCTGGGGAGCCCCGGGCAGGTCGACCCACACCCGCGGCCCCTGGCCAAAGCGCCCCTCCTCAAAGAAGGCCTGGAGGCTGGTGCCCGGCGGGGTGCGCAGCTCGAGCACCCCCTCCGGGGTGATGCGCCAGGCGGCCAGGGCACTGGCGGCCCAGGCGGGCAGGGCTGACAGCACCGCCAAAGCGGTGCTGAGGGGCAGCGCTGCCGCCAGCAGCAACCCCGGCAGCCGCGCCCGCAGGCGATGGGACAGGCGGAGCTTCACCGCTCAGAACAGGGCGGGGCGCCGGTGCTGAAGGCTGGGCATCTGGGCCTGAACGCGCTGACGGTGGGCCACATCCACCGGGGCCACCGCCTGGCCGGTGCCGGTGCCGGCATCGGCAAGAACCGTGCCCCAGGGGTCGATCACCAGGGCATGGCCATGGGTCTGGCGGCGGCCGCCATGGCTGCCGGTCTGGGCCGGGGCCACCACGTAGGCGGTGTTCTCGATCGCCCGGGCCTGCAGCAGCACCTGCCAGTGGTCCTTGCCGGTGAACGCGGTGAAGGCCGCCGGAATGAACAGCAGATCCGCCCCGGCCCCCGCCAGATGGCGGTAGAGCTCCGGGAAGCGCACGTCGTAACAGATGGACAGGCCCACCCGGCACAGCCCCGGCACCTCCACCACCGGCGGCAGCTCCTGGCCCGGCTTCACCGTGGCCGATTCGCGGTAGGTGTTGCCGTCGGGCAGGTCGACGTCGAACAGGTGGATCTTGTCGTAGGTGGCCAGGATCTGACCGTCCTTGCCCACCAGCTCGGCGCGGTTGCTGGTGAGCCGCTCGCCGGCTGGCACCGGGTAACCACCCCCCAGCAGGGTCACCTGGTAGCGGCGGGCCATGGTCACCAGGAAACGCTGGGCGCGCTCCGCCAGGGAGGGGGCCAGCTCAAGCCGCTGGGCGTCGTCGCCCATGAAGGCGAAGTTCTCGGGCAGACCCACCAAGTCGGCGCCGCGGCGCGCCGCCAGGTCAATCTGTTCCTCGGCGGCGGCGAAATTCTGCTCGGGATCAGCCGTGCTGTTGAGCTGGATCGCTGCCGCGAGAAAGCTGGTCAAAACTGGATTTCCACCGCCTGGCGCACTGTAAGGGGCCTGGCAAACGGCTCAAGCCGCCTGCAGCACACCGGGGCTGGTCTGGGTGGGCACGATCGTGAGGTTGTCCACCGAGGCGCAGCAGGCGAAGTCGGCGTCGTGGTTGCCGATCCCGATCAAGCGCTGGCCGTGGCTGGCGGCCCGCAGGCAGGTTTCGGTGTCGTGATGCCACTGCTGCCAGAGGGCCAGGGCCGCCAGGGCCTCATCGTTGCCGCAACGCACCCCCACGTGGGGGGACACCGCCAGTTCCAGGGCGGCGGACACCACCGCCCCGGCCGCCAGGCTGTCCTCGAGGGAATAGTCGCCCTCCCACCCGCTGCCCACGATCCACACGCGGGAGCAGTCGCGGGTGATCAGCCGCCGCGCCACGGCGGTGCGGTTGGGCAGGCAGGCGGTCAGCAGCAGCGGCACCGCCTTCACCGCATCCAGGGAGCGGGTGCCGTTGGTGGTGCTCATAAAAATGCGCTTGCCCCCCACCAGCTCCGGCGTCACCGCCAGGGGCGAATTGCCCAGGTCGTAGCCGTCCACCCGCTTGCCGCCGCGCTCCCCGGCCCGCAGGCGGCGCTCGGCGGGCCAGTCGGCGGCGGCGGCCTCCAGGGCCCCCAGATCGGCGAAGGCCTGGATCGCCTCGGCGCCGTTCTGCAGCGACCAGGCGATGGTGGTGGTGGCCCGCAGCACATCGATCACCACCGCGGCATCGGGGCCGCCCTCCGCCACAGGCAGCACCGCCGGCACGCACTCAGAGGTGTGGAAATAGGAGATCTGCACGGCCGCGGTGGCGGAAGGGGTGCGTCACAGTAGGCACCACCAGGCCGGTTTTCGGAGTGTGATGGGGTCCCGGCGTGATCTGCGCGGCTTTCTCGAGCTGCTTGAGCAACGGGGCCAGCTGCGGCGGATCAGCGCACCGGTGGACCCCGACCTGGAGCTCTCCGCCATCGCCGATCGGGTGCTGGGCTGCGGCGGCCCGGCCCTGCTGTTCGAGAACGTGATCGGCAGCACCATGCCGGTGGCCGTGAACCTGATGGGCACGGTGGAGCGGGTGCTCTGGAGCATGGGCATGGAGCGGGCCGAAGAGCTGGAACGTCTCGGCGAGCGGCTGGCCCTGCTGCAGCAACCCCGCCCCCCCAAAGGAGCCCAAGAGGCGCTGCGCTTCGGCTCGGTGCTGCTGGATCTGGTCAAGGCCAAGCCCGACCTCGACCTGCTGCCCCCCTGCCACCAGCAGGTGTTCCGCGGCGATCAGGTGAACCTCGATGCCCTGCCACTGCTGCGGCCCTGGCCGGGGGATGCGGGGCGGATCATCACCCTGGGGCTGGTGATCACGAAAGACCCTGAAACCGGCACCCCCAATGTGGGTGTGTACCGGCTGCAACAGCAGTCGGTGAACACGATGACCGTGCACTGGCTGAGTGTGCGGGGCGGGGCGCGTCACCTGCGCAAGGCCGCGGAGCTGGGCCGGCCCCTGGAGATCGCCGTGGCCATCGGCGTGCATCCGCTGCTGGTGATGGCGGCCGCCACACCAATCCCGGTGCAACTCAGTGAATGGCTGTTCGCCGGGCTCTACGCCGGGGAAGGGGTGCGGCTGGCCAAGTGCAAAACCGTGGATCTGGAGGTGCCCAGCCACAGCGAGCTGGTGCTCGAGGGCACGATTACCCCCGGCGAGCTGCTGCCCGATGGCCCCTTCGGCGACCACATGGGCTTCTATGGCGGCGTCGACGACTCGCCCCTGGTGCGCATCCAGTGCGTCACCCAGCGGCACGACCCGATTTACTTCACCACCTTCAGCGGCCGGCCCCCCAAGGAGGACGCGATGCTCGCCATCGCCCTCAACCGCATCTACACCCCGATCCTGCGGCAACAGATCCCGGAGATCGTGGATTTCTTCCTGCCGATGGAGGGGCTCAGCTACAAGCTGGCGGTGATCGCCATCGACAAGGCCTACCCGGGCCAGGCGCGCCGCGCCGCCATGGCCTTCTGGAGTGCCCTGCCCCAATTCACCTACACGAAGTTTGTGGTGGTGGTGGACAAGGCGATCAACATCCGCGATCCCCGCCAGGTGATCTGGGCCATCAGCGCCCTGGTGGACCCCCAGCGCGACCTGATGGTGGTGGAGAACACCCCCTTCGACACCCTGGACTTCGCCAGCGAACAGCTGGGGCTGGGCGGACGGCTGGCCATTGATGCCACCACCAAGGTGGGCCCGGAGCGCAACCACCCCTGGGGAGAACCGCTGGCCCGCCCGGCGGAGCTGGAGGCGCGCCTCGACCAACGCTGGCAGGAGCTGGGGCTGGCGGACGTGGGCCAGAGCGACCCCGACCCGGCCCTGTTCGGCTACGCCCTGGAGCAGGTGCTGCAGCGGCTGGCGGCCACCCCAAGGGGCTGAACGCGCGATGCCGCCCCTGCGCCGCAGCGCTGTGCAGGCCCTCCAGGCCTTGCTGCAGCTGGCCCAGGACCCCCAGGTGTGGCTGTCGGTGAGCAGCGTGGCGGCCGCCCAGGAGCTGCCCGCTCCGATGCTCGAGCAGCTGCTGCTCAACCTCCGCCGTGCCGGCCTGGTGGAGGCGCGGCGGGGCCGCCAGGGGGGCTACCGGCTGGCCCGGCCGCCGGCGGCGATCCGCGTGGCGGAGGTGTTCAGCGCCGTGGGGGCTCCGCTGGATCTGCTGCAGCCGGAGGCGCCCGGGGCGCGGGCGGAGCAGCAGGTGCTGCGCAGCCTCAGCCGGCGGCTGCAGCAGGCCATCGACCGGGAGCTGCTGGGGCTGAGCCTGCAGGAGCTGCTGTTCGACCTGCGCAGCTGGCAGGAGAGCCTCAGCAACGACGGCGGCGTGATGCTGGGCTGAGGGGCCGGGGCAGAACGGCGGCGGCGACTCAGAGCAGCGAGTCGCGCTGCAGGTAGACGCGGATCAACTTTTCATCCATCAGGCCGCTGCGGGCGATCGGGGCCTCGTTGCAGCGCTCGAACAGCTGCAGCAGGGTGGCCGGCTCGAAGCGGTGGCCCCGCTGGGCGGCGATGGCGGCCACCTCATCGGCGGTGCACACCTCATTGAGCTGCTCCCGCAGCTGCGGGTCCGCCTGGATCAGCCCCAGGAAGGTGAACAGGGTCTGCAGTTCGTGTTGCGACGCGAGCGCCATGGCCGCCGGGCAGCTGCCCTCGGTCTAGCGGGGAAAGCCGCGTCGGGCCAATGCCTACGCTCGCATCCACCCCCCTCCAGCCCCCATGCCCCTCGCCCTGGGAACCACCGCCGGCCGCAGCCTCCGGGGCCGGGTGCGGGTGCCGGGGGATAAATCGATTTCACACCGGGCGCTGCTATTCGGCGCCATCGCCGAGGGCACCACGCGCATCGAGGGGCTGCTGCCGGCGGAGGATCCCCTCAGCACAGCCACCTGCCTGCGGGCCATGGGCGTGGAGGTGTCGCCGATCGAGGCGGGCCAGCCGGTGCTGGTGCAGGGGGTGGGGCTCGACGGTTTCCAGGAGCCCGAGTCGATCCTCGACTGCGGCAATTCCGGCACCACCATGCGCCTGATGCTGGGGCTGCTGGCGGGCCGCCAGGGGCGTCACTTCGTGCTCACCGGCGACGACTCCCTGCGGCGCCGGCCGATGAAACGGGTGGGTGGGCCCCTCGCAGAGATGGGCGCCACCATCGCTGGCCGCCAGGGGGGCAACCTGGCGCCCCTGGCGATTCAGGGCCAGGCCCTGCGCGGCGCCGTCATCCGCACGCCGGTGGCCTCGGCCCAAGTGAAGAGTGCCCTGCTGCTGGCGGCCCTCACGGCCGAGGGCCCCACCACGGTGATCGAACCGGTACAGAGCCGCGACCACAGCGAACGCATGCTGCGGGCCTTCGGGGCCGAGCTGAGCGTGGGGGGCCCGGGCGACACCGAGGTGACCGTGACCCCGGGCGCCAACCTGCGGGGCCAGGCGGTGGTGGTGCCCGGCGACATCAGCTCCGCCGCCTTCTGGCTGGTGGCCGGCGCCATCACCCCTGGCGCCGACCTCACGGTGGAGAACGTGGGGCTCAACCCCAGCCGCACCGGCATCCTTGATGTGCTGGAGCAGATGGGGGCCAACATCACGGTGCTCAACGCCCGCGATGTGGCCGGCGAACCGGTGGGCGACCTACGGGTGACCCATGGCCCGCTGCAGGCCTTCCGCATCGATGCGGCGCTGATCCCCAGGCTCGTGGATGAGATCCCCGTGTTGGCGGTGGCCGCCTGCTGCGCCGACGGGGTGAGCCGCGTCAGCGGCGCCGAGGAGTTGCGGGTGAAGGAAACCGATCGCCTGGCGGTGATGGCCCGGCAACTGGGGGCCATGGGGGCCCGGATCGAGGAATTCAGCGATGGCATGGCCATCCAGGGGGGCGTGCAGCTACACGGCGCCGCGGTGGACAGCGAAACCGACCACCGGGTGGCCATGAGCCTGGCGGTGGCGGCCCAGATCGCCAGCGGCGCCACCCAGTTGGAGCGGCCCGAGGCGGCGGCGGTGTCGTACCCCGGCTTCTGGGACGACCTGGAGCGCCTGCAGGCCTGAAGGCCCGAGCCAGGGCCAGCAAAACCAAAGAAAAGCCCGCAGCACCGGCCCCGTTCGGAGACACGGCTCAAGCTGGGGACAACGGGCAAGGGCGCCGCTGATGCTCAAGAGCGTGCTGCGGGAGTACGGCGAGTTTTTCCTGAAGAAGGGGCTGGGGCTGGAGCTGGCCATCGCAATGGTGATCGGCCAGCAGCTCACCGAGATCACCCGCTCCCTCTCCAACGACCTGCTGATGCCCCTGCTGATGCCCCTGCTGCATGCGGGCAACTGGCACCGATGGTCGATCGTCTACTTCGGCAACACCATCGAGGTGGGCAAGCTCATCGACATGGGGCTCAACACGCTGCTCACGGGCTTTGTGCTGTTTCTGATCCTCAAGGCCGCCAACCGGCGCCAGCGGCTTGACGGTTGACGACCACCAGCTCAGGGCGCTGCGCACGGAGGACGGCAGCTTCAGCCTGTTCAGCCCGGCGGTGGGGGAGGCGTTCCATAGCGGCCGCGGAGCCCTAGCCGAGGCCCGCAGCAAGTTCGTGGAGCCGGCGGCCCTGGAGCGCTGGCGGCCGGGGAAGCGGCTGCGGGTGGTGGATGTGGGCGTGGGCACCGGCAGCAACAGCGCCGCCCTGCTGGAGGCGATGGCGGACGCGGGCCTGGAGCTGGAGTGGTGGGGCCTGGAACTGGACCGTGAACCGCTGCGTCTGGCCCTGGCGGATGCGGGCTTCCGCGGCCAGTGGCAGCCCAGGGCCCTGCAGCGGCTGCAGGAGCTCTGCAATGGAGCGCAGATGCTGTGGGGCGATGCCCGGGCACGGCTGCCGCAGCTGCTGGATCAGCGGCGGGGGCAGATCGATCTGGTGCTGATGGATGCCTTCTCCCCCAGCCGCTGCCCGCAGCTGTGGAGCGTGGAGTTTTTGGCGGGGCTGGGGACGCTGTTGCAGCCCGGCGGCCGGCTGCTCACGTACTGCAGTGCGGCGGCGGTGCGCCAGGGGCTGCGGCTGGCGGGGCTGGAGATTGCCAGCATCGCCGCCCCGTCAGGGCTAAGGGCCCAGCGCAGCGACTGGAGCGGCGGCACCGCCGCCAGCCCCACGGCCCTGGACGGCGACCCGCGGCTGCGGCCCCTCAGCCCGATGGAGCTGGAGCACCTGCACACCAACGCCGCCGAGCCCTACCGCGACCCCACGGGAACCGCCAGCCGCAGCGCGATCCTGCAGGAGCGGCAACGGCGCCAGCGGCAGCAGCTGGCCGGCGGCGCGGTGGAGGCCACCAGCAGCTGGCGGCGCCGCTGGGGACTGGAGAGCGGCGACGGGAACCCCCAGTAGATTCCGCCCCAGTTGCCCGCCTCCGCCGATGCTCGCCGTTGCCGTACTGGCCGCCGGGAAGGGCACCCGCATGAAGAGTGCTCTGCCCAAGGTGCTGCAGCCCCTGGCGGGCGCCACCCTGGTGGAGCGAGTGCTGGCCAGCTGCAAGGGCCTGCAGCCCGACCGCCAACTGCTGATCGTGGGGCACCAGGCCGAGCGGGTGGAGCAGTCGTTGGCGGGGGCCGGCGGATCCTGTGCGCTGGAGTTTGTGCTGCAGCAACCGCAGAACGGCATCGGCCACGCAGTGCAGCAGCTGCTGGAGCCCCTGGCCGGCTTCGAGGGTGAAGTGCTGGTGCTCAACGGCGATGTGCCCCTGCTGCGGGAGCAGACCATCGCCGAGCTGCTCGAGCGCCACCGCAGCAGCGGTGCCGCCGTGACCCTGCTCACCGCCCGCCTGGCGGACCCCACCGGCTACGGGCGGGTGTTCGCCGATGGCGACGGGGCCGTGTCAGCGATCGTGGAACACCGCGACTGCAGCGAGGCCCAGCGCTGCAACACCCTGATCAACGCCGGCATCTACTGCTTCAACTGGAACCAGCTGGCGGCGGTGCTGCCCCAGCTGCGCACCGACAACGACCAGGGAGAGCTGTACCTCACCGACACCGTGGCCATGCTCAGCCCGGCGATGCATGTGGAGGTGGCCGACGCCGATGAGATCAACGGCATCAACGACCGCCTTCAGCTGGCGCAGTGCGAGGCGGTGATTCAGGAGCGGCTGCGGCGCCATTGGATGGAAGAGGGGGTGACCTTCGTGGATCCGGCCAGCTGCACCCTCAGCGACGGCACCCGCTTCGGCCGCGATGTGGTGGTGGAGCCCCAGTGCCATTTCCGCGGGGAGGCGGTGATCGGCGATGGCTGCCGCATCGGCCCCGGCAGCCTGATCGACAACAGCCGCCTCGACGATGGGGTGGAGGTGCTCTACTCCGTGGTGCGCGATGCGGTGGTGGCTAGCGACTGTGCCATCGGCCCCTTCGCCCAGCTGCGCCCAGGCGCCGAGCTGGCGGCGGGCTGCCGGGTGGGCAACTTCGTGGAGATCAAGCAGAGCCGCATCGGTGCCGGCAGCAAGGTGAACCACCTCAGCTACATCGGCGACGCCGAGCTGGGGGAGAACGTCAACGTGGGGGCCGGCACGATCACCGCCAACTACGACGGCGTGAACAAACACCGCACCGTGATCGGCGCCGGCAGCAAGACCGGGGCCAACAGCGTGCTGGTAGCCCCCATCCAGCTAGGCGCCAACGTGACTGTGGGGGCCGGCTCCACCCTCACCAAGGACGTGCCCGCCGGGGCCCTGGCCCTGGGCCGGGCCAAGCAGCTGGTGAAGGAGAACTGGCAGATGCCCTGACGGGCAGAGGCGTCAGGCGGCCTGGGGCAGGCCCAGCTGGCGCTGCCAGTCGGCGAGGGGGCGATCCCAGCCTTCTTCCAGGCGGTAGGCGATCACGCAGGGCGCCTGCAGACCCAGCTCAAAGCCCCGCGCCAGGGCACTGAGCAACGGCTCCAGCGGTTCGTCGTTCTGGAGGGTGTTGAGCATGCCGCCGAAGATCAGCATCACCGCCAGGGGGGAGCGGTTCTGGGCCAGGTTGAAGGCCTGCAGCCCCAGTTCGCCCGGTCCATCGATGCCGAAACCGGTGAGCACGTGCACGATGTCGTGGGTTTCCCGCAGGCGGTGCACCACGTAATCCTGCGGCGACTGGATCGGTGAGGGATCGATCAGGCTGGCGGGGCTGAGGCCCTGGCTGCGCAGCTGGTGGGCATAGACGTGGCCAAGGCTGCCGGCGGGGAGCTGCTCGAGGGCCTCCAGATCGATCGGCGCTGGCCGCCACTGGCTCTGAACCAGCTCCGCCATCAGGGGATTGGCCAGCAGATGGCGGAACATCTGCGCCGAGATCGGGCTGTTCTTGAGGCTGCCGGCCACCTTGAACACGCTGTCGAGCGAGCCCGGGTTCTTGAGGAACTCCGCCAAGCCCGCCACCATCCGCAGCGACTGCAGGCGGGCATCGAGGTTGAACAGCATCAGCTGAAGCGCGGCATCACTCACCCCAGCTTGTCGACGGACGCCGACTGCGGCCAGGGGGAGCCCCTGCCGCTAGGGGCATAGACGTTGTCATGCAGCCGTTGTCACCCAGCTGTTGTCGCGCAGCTGTTGTCACGCAGCCGTGTCCAGGGTCTGACTAAGGCTGACCAGGAGGGGTACACGTCCCCTCGACAGCTCACCCCAACTGCGGCAGCAGCGGCAGCAGGCGCTCCAGGGCCACGCCACGGCTGGCTTTGAGCAGCACCACGTCACCGTGCTGCAGCCACTGGGCCAGGGGCGCCGCCGCCTGTTCCGGCGTCTCCACCACCGCCAGGCGCGGCAGGGAGGCGGCCGCAGCGGCCATGGCTTCAGCCTCAGCGCCAGCACTCACCACCACCAGCCCGTCGAGGCCCCGCTCCAGGGCCCGCTCCGCCACGCGATGGTGCAGCTCCACGCTGCGGTCCCCCAGCTCGAGCATGGTGCCGAGCACCGCGAAACGTCGGCCGGGTTGGGCCGCCAACAGATCAAGGGCCGCCAGCACCGCTTCGGGCGAAGCGTTGTAGGTCTCATCGAGCACGGTGAGGCCGCCCTGCTGCAGGCGGCGGTTACGGCCACCAGGCACCGCCACATCCAAGGCCTGCAAGGCGCCGAGGGGCACCCCCAGGTGCCGCGCCACCGCCACCGCCAGCAGCAGGTTGCGCGCGTTGTGGCGCCCCTCCAGTGGCAGCTTGAGCGGCTGGTCCTCCACCAAAAGGCGATCCTCCTCGGGCTGCCAGTGCCCCACCAGCGCGGCGTCAGCGACGCCGGGGTCGTCAGCGAGGGCCACCCGCAGGATGCTGCCGCCCCACACCTGCGCCAGGGCCGCCTCCAGCAGCGGATCACCGGCGGGGATCACCACCACCCCATCGGGGCGCAGACGGCTGGTGATCTCACATTTGGCGGTGGCGATGGCCTCCCGGCTGCCCAGGCGGCCGATATGGGCGGTGCCGATGTTGGTGATCACCGCCGCGGCGGGCTCGGCCGTGCGGCTGAGGCGATCGATCTCGCCGAGGCCGCGCATGCCCATCTCCACCACCACCGCGCGGGTGTCGGCACCGGCCTTGAGCAGGGTGAGGGGCACGCCGATGTCGTTGTTCTCATTGCCACTGCTGGCCACCACCGGCCCCAGCGGCGCCAGGGCGGCACGGATCAGCTCGCGGGTGGTGGTCTTGCCCGCGGAGCCGGTCACCGCCACCACGGCGGCCTGGAGGCGTTGACGGTGCAGCAACGCCACCTGTTGGTAGGCATCGAGGGTGTCATCGACGAGCCAATGGAGCAGTCCATTCGGCACCGCCTCGGCACGGTCGCGCTGCACCAGCGCGGCCTGGGCCCCCACCCGGGCCGCCTCCGGCAGGAAGGCATGGCCATCGAAGCGTTCCCCCACCAGGGGGATGAACAGCTGACCGGTGGCCAGCTGACGGCTATCGGTGCCGATGGGCCCCACCGCCGTGGCCGGATCGAGACCGCCACCACGGGGCTGGCCCCACTGGCCAATCAGATCGGCCACC
>JBEIQU010000089.1:0-6823 GCA_040376355.1 Prochloraceae cyanobacterium
CGGACCCTCCTGCAGCCATTGCTCCAGCAGCAGCGCAGCGGCGGCGCTGTCGAGGGCGCCACTGCGGTCGCCATGCAGGCCATGGGTCTCAGCGGCGGCCCAGCTGCTGCTGTGTTCGTTCACCAGGGCCAGGGGCAGCTCCAGGCTGCGGGCCAACCGCTCGCCATAGCGCCGACAGTGTTCGGCCTGCTCGGTGGGTTGCTGACAGCTGTCGAGGGGGAGCCCCACCACCAGCGCCTGCACCCGTCGTTGTTGCACCAAGGGGCGCAGCTGCTCCAGATCAGCGCCATAGCGGCCGCGCCGCAGGGCGGTGAGTGGCGTCACGGTGAGGCCGAGGGGATCGCAACCCGCCAGGCCGATGCGGCGACGCCCCACATCGAGGGCCAGCACCGACCGCGGGGCGGGGGCGCGCGCCGGCACTCAGCGGCCCAGGGGGGTGGGGATGGGCCGTTGCGGCGGTTGCAATTGCCCCAGCACCGCCTCCAGGCGCTGGGCCATGGCCTGGGTCTGCTGGGGGGCGTGACGGCGCCAGACGCTGCGCGCCATCAGCACCTCTTCGCCCTCCGGCGCCATGCCGAGCTGGTGCAGCCAGGTGGCCCGCGCAGGATCGAGGCTGTCGCAGCGCACCAGCACCTGGTCGGTGCCGGCACCGCACTGTTCCAGCAGCAGTTGCAGGGGTTGGCCCAGCAGGTGCGTCCAGCCGGGATGCAGGCTGAGCTCGATTTCCACCACGTTGCGCTGCCCCTGGCGGAGGCGCCGGGCACCCGCCACCGCTTGGCGCCGGTTGACGTCCATCAGCATCAGGCTGGGCTGATCGCTCTGATCCAGCAGATCGTCGACGCTGCGGTCGAGCAGCTGGCGCAGCTGGGCGGGTAGCACCGCCTGTTCCAGTTGCCAGAGGCTGGCGGCGGTGCGGCGGGTGATGCGGCTGAGCTCCAAGTCGCTGGGCAGGGTCTTCGGATTCAGCTGGGGTGCGTCGGCGGGGGGCTCCCAGCGCCACAGGGTTTCCCGGCGTAGGGGTTGGAAACCGAGTTGCCGCAGGGCCGCCAGGCGCACGGTGTCGCCGCTGGCGCTGGTGGCGATCCAGCTGGCGGCGCCGCGGCTGCGTTGGATCGCCGCGCGCACCAGGGCCGCTTCGATGGCCATGCGACCGGCTTCACCGGCCTGGAGGCAGCCGGCTCCACTGCGTAGGTGTTGCAGTTGCCAACAGCTGCCACTGCGGTTGAACCGTTCACTCACCACCACCCCCAATGGCTGCTGGGGATCGCGGTGGGCGACCAGCACGTCCGGGGCCAGGGAGGGGCGCGGAGCCAGGCTGTGCAGCAGACGCTCAGGGCCCTGCAGGAGCAGGGCCCGCTGCAGCAAGGGGATTAGATCCTCGAAGCCGCTGTCCTGCAACAGGGGCAGATGCCACGCCTTTAAGGGCTGGACGCAGAGCTGCCCACCGGCCTGCAGGCTGGGGGAGCTGGGCGTGGATGGCGTGGTTGGGGCGGACGGCACGGGCTGCTCAGAGCTGGCCTATGCCCATGCTATGGGCGATCGGCCCTACGGGCGAACCAGCACCAGGGGCGTGCGCTCGTTGGCATTGCCGGCGGGGTTCGGGCGCAGGGCGCGCTCCAGCAGGGCTTCGTCGCAGCCGGGGCTGGAGGCCAGCACCTTGACGCGCCCCAGGTCGTTGACGTCCACCACGGCCACGGCCACCCCCAGTTCGGTGGCCAGCTGGCGACACACCTGGGCGCTATCGCTGGGCCCCAGCACGATGGTCTGGTCGTAGGGCGGGGTGGTGCCGGTCACATCGTCGATCAGCCGCGCCTGTTCTCCGGCCAGGCGGTAGAACCAGCCCTTGGATCCCACCAGCTTCAGGGTGGTGCCCAGGAGCCAGGCGCACAG
Organism: Prochloraceae cyanobacterium; assembly: GCA_040376355.1. Taxonomy (GTDB): domain Bacteria; phylum Cyanobacteriota; class Cyanobacteriia; order PCC-6307; family Cyanobiaceae; genus Vulcanococcus. The sequence continues at coordinate 1,891 of JBEIQU010000089.1, forward strand.
CACGCGGGCCGGTCCGACGTTGTCGATCAGGGTCTGCAGGCCGCAGGCGGTGGCCAGGGAGCTGGTGGGGTGGAACACCCGGCACAGCAGCCGCGCTAGCGACGAGGGCTCGAGGTTGGCCGGGTGGTTGTAGCGGCCTTGCATCACCGCCAGTGGCGTTTCCCCGATGGTGAGCACGTCGCCCGGCTGGATCACGGCACCGGCGTAATGGCGCAGCACCTCGGCGGGGTCGTCGAGGCTGCCCAGCAGGTGTGTCCGGATTGGCAGCACCGCGCAGCGATCCCCCTGGCGCCAGTTGGCGCTCTGGGGCTGTGCCGGTGCGGGCCGGCGCAGGGGTACCAGCAGGCCATCGCGCCGCTGCAGGCGGCCGAAGGGGCCGTAATGCACCCAGCAGATCTCCAACCACAGGGTGTCCAGCAGGGCCCGCAGGTCGGTGCCATCGGGGGCGCTGATGCGCACGCTGAGATCGGCCTGCGTGGTCTTGCGCCCCTTGACGATGTAGGCGAACCAGTAGCCGTCGGGGCGTGCCTGCTCATCCGGGTGTTGGGGGGTGACGCTGGTGGTCACCGTCAGAGCGCTGAGGTCGCCGCGGCCCAGCAGCTTGGGCTCCAGGTGAAGCTCCGGCACGAACACCTCCATGCGCGGATGGGGGTTGCGGATCTGAACCGTTCCCTTGGCCACCACCAGGTGATCCGACTTCTGCTTCACCTTCCAGGCGCCACTGCTCAGCTGCAGGGGTGAGGCGGGCCGAAGGCGATGGCGCGCCTCCAGCCACAGCAACGCCAGGGCGAACACCAGGGCGGTGATCAGCAGAACAGCGATCAGGGGATGCAAGGCCGGAGCGTTGAGTTCTGCGGGAGCGTAGGTCTTGCAGCCAAAGAAGCCTCCTAGCGTTTTGGCAATCCAACGGGAGGCCCCCGATGCGCAAGACCTTCGTCCTCGATACGAACGTGCTGCTGCATGACCCCCAGGCCCTCACCCGCTTTGAAGACAACGCGGTGGTGATCCCGATTGAGGTGGTGGAGGAGATCGACCGCTTCAAGCGCGATCCCTCAGAAAAGGGCCGTAATGCCCGTCAAATCTCCCGGCTGCTGGATGGTCTGCGGGAGAAGGGCAACCTGGCCGATGGTGTCTCCATCGATGCCAACGGCGGCACCCTGCAGGTGGTGTTCTGCCGCAGCGAGACCCTGGCCCAACTGCCGCCGGAGCTGAAGGGCGGTAACGGCGATAACAACATCCTGGCGGTGGCCCTGGAGCAACTCCGTTCCGGGTTGATCGCCGACCAGCCGCCGGTGGTGCTGGTCACCAAGGACACCAACCTGCGCATCAAGGCCGATGCGGTGGGCCTGACCGCCCAGGACTACACCACCGACAAGGTCGACATCGCCGACCTCTACCCCGGGGTGTGCGAGCTGACCGCCAGTGCGGCGGCGATGGACACCCTCAAGGGCGATGGGGGGCTGCCGCTCACCGCGCTGCCTTCCGCCCAGGGGGTGACGCTGCAGGCCAATGAGGGCGTGACCCTGGTGGATCAGGCGCAGCCGAACCACACGCTGCTGGCCCGTTATGACGCCCGCCGCCAGAGCCTGCTGCCGCTGCAGCGCGCCGGCAAGGTGCGTCTAGGCAAGGTGGGTGCCCGCAACCGGGAGCAGACCTTCGCCCTGGATCTGCTATTGGATCCGGCGGTGCAGTTGCTGACGCTGGTGGGCAAGGCGGGCACCGGCAAGACCCTGCTGGCCCTGGCGGCGGGTCTGCATCAGGTGGCCGATGAGCACCTCTATGAGCGCCTGCTGGTGACACGGCCGGTGATCTCCCTGGGCAAGGAGATCGGCTTTCTGCCCGGCAGCCTCGAGGAAAAGATGGGCCCCTGGATGCAGCCGATCATCGACAACCTCGATTTCCTGCTCGGCGGCAGCGCCGACGACGAAGCCCCCCGTGGCGGCACCAGCCGGGGGGGCGCCAACCGCCCCCAGCGCAGCAATTGGACCGACCTCAAGGGCATGGGCCTGCTGGAAGTGGAGGCGATCAGCTACATCCGCGGCCGCTCGATTCCCCGCCAGTTCATGGTGGTGGATGAGGCCCAGAACCTCACTCCCCATGAGGTGAAGACGATCGTGACCCGCGTGGGAGAAGGCACCAAGATCGTGTTCACCGGCGACCCGTATCAGATCGACAACCCCTACGTGGATGCTGAGAGCAATGGCCTCACCTGGCTGGTGGAGCGCTTCAAAGGGCAGACCCTGGCGGGCCATGTGACCCTGATCCGCGGCGAGCGCAGCGAGCTGGCGGAACTGGCCGCCAACCTGCTGTAGGGCTCACCCCCTGGCATCACACCATCTGGTCGGGCCGTACCCACCGGTCGAACTCCTCGCCGCTGATCTCCCCGAGCACCAGGGCGGCCTCCCGCAGGCTGAGGCCATGGCGGTGGGCGTGCTTGGCGATGGCGCTGGCGCGGTCGTAGCCGATGGCGGGGGTGAGGGCTGTCACCAGCATCAGGCTCTGGTTGAGCAGCCGCTCAATGCGGTGGGTGTTGGCCTGCAGCCCCTCGATGCAGTGCTCGCGGAAGCTGTTGCAGGCCCCTGCCAACAGTTCGATGCTCTCCAACACGTTGTGGGCAATCAGGGGCTTGAACACATTGAGCTCGAAGTTGCCCTGGCTGGCGCCGATCTGAACGGCGGTGTTGTTGCCCATCACCTGGGCGGCCACCATCGTCAGGCTTTCGCACTGGGTGGGGTTCACCTTGCCCGGCATGATCGAGGAGCCGGGTTCGTTCTCCGGCAGCACCAGCTCCCCCAGGCCGCAGCGGGGGCCGCTGCCCAGCCAGCGGATGTCGTTGGCGATCTTCATCAGGCTGCCGGCCAGCACGGTGAGGGCACCGTGGGTTGCGGCCAGCCCTTCATGGCCCGCCAGGGCTTGGAATTTGTTGGGGGCGCTGATGAAGCTGGTGGCGAGCCGCTCGCTCAGCCGTGCCGCCACCGCGTCGCCATAGCCCTTGGGGGCATTCAGGCCGGTGCCCACGGCGGTGCCGCCGATGGCCAGCTCCCGCACCGCCGCCAGGCTCTGGCGGATCGCCGTGCTGGCCAGGTGCAGCTGCGCCACGTAGCCGCCGAACTCCTGCCCCAGGCTCAAGGGCACCGCATCCTGGAGATGGGTGCGGCCGATTTTTACCAGGCTGGCGTAGGCGGTGGCCTTGGCCTGCAGCGCCGCCGCTAGTTGTTCCACGGCCGGCAGCAGCCGCTGTTCCAGCTCCAGCACCACGGCGATGTGCATCGCCGCCGGGAAGGTGTCGTTGCTCGATTGGCTGAGGTTCACATGGTCGTTGGGGTGCACCGGGCTCTTGCTGCCCAGCACGCCCCCAAGCGCCTCGATCGCCCGGTTGGCGATCACCTCGTTGGCGTTCATGTTGGTCTGGGTGCCGGAGCCCGTCTGCCACACCTTCAGCGGGAATTCCCCATCCAGCTCCCCAGCGGCCACCTGCTCCGCGGCCGCCACGATCGCCGCACAGAGGTCGGCATCGAGCTTGCCCAGATCCCGATTCACTTCCGCACAGGCGGCCTTCAACTGGCCAAAGGCGCGCACGATGGCCAGCGGCATGCGCTGACCGAAGGGGAAGTTGGTGATCGAGCGCTGGGTCTGGGCCCCCCAGTAGTGCTCAGCGGGCACCGCGATGGCGCCCATGCTGTCGGTTTCCTGGCGGCTTTGCATCGCTCGCTGCTCAGCGGGAGGGCACGATTTCGCTGTTGAGCTCATTCACCTCACGGTTGAGGCTGAGCGTCACATTCCCCTGGGGTTTGAGGCCGGTCACTTCGGTGAGCGCGGCGTTGATGGCATCGATGCTCACGGGGCCGGTTTCATCCAGCACGGGTTTGCCGGCGGTGTTGAACACCACCACCTGGGGGATCTGGCCATGCCAATAGCTGGCGGGGTCGCCGGCCCCCTGGCCCTGGCGGTTCTGCAGGGGGTCGGTGGGCAGCAGGATCAATTCCGCCGTGCGGCCCCAGAGGCGCTGCAGTTCGTTGAACACCACGGCGTACTGCTTGCTGGCGGCGCTGTCGTCGAGGAAAAAGCCCAGCACCACCGGCCGGTGTTCCTCCAGGGCCTGGGCCAGGGTGCTCCGGGGCGGCACCAGGGAGCCGTTGCCGGCGTAGAGGGCGTAGATGTTGCCGTCGTAGCTGTTGGTGTCCCGGGCGGCGCAGGCGGCGGCGGGCAGGAGCGTCAGCGCCAGCAGCAGGCTGAGCAGCAGGCGGGCCAGACGTCCAGGCATCAAACGGCGGGGAGGGGTGTGGTCATTGTGACCCTCGGCGGTGAGCGCTCAGCCCCGGCTGACGCTCCGGCCCAGCCCCTGCAGCACCCCACGGCCCACCAGGCCGATGGCGCGGCCAATCACCTGGGTGAGCACCACCACCACCAGATCCCCCAGCTGGCGCAGGGCTGAGTGGAGCTGAGGAGCCAGGGCATCGCGGGCCTCCAGGGCCAGGGTCACCAGTTGCTGTCCCCAGCTCAGCTGGCGCAATTCGGTATCCCGGGGTTCGGTGAGCATCACCGGTGCGATGGCTCCGGCCTCCAGCCGGTACAGCTGGCGCTGGCTCTGATAGAGCTGCACCGGCCGTTCAAACCAGGTGCTCCAGCGCTGCTGGGCGTTGAGCTGGTTGCGCAGCCGTTCCAGGTTGCGGGTGGGCAGCAGGTCGTTGCGCAGCAGGTAGCGGCGCAGTTCGGGCCAGGCGCTGCAACAGGCCAGCACCTCGGCGCTGATCAGTTCGGCGTTACGGATCAACCAGTTGCTGATCAGCGCCTCGAGTTGCAGCAGGGCCATCGGTTCATCGGGGGCCAGCAGCCGCCCCTCCACCAGCAGGGGCTGGGCCTGCACCAGGGCACCGAGCATCGGCAGTGCAGCCGGTAGTTCCGGGTCCACCCCATCGAGCTGGGCGGCGGC
>JBEIQU010000148.1:0-4675 GCA_040376355.1 Prochloraceae cyanobacterium
CACTTCGGCCTGTGCATCAAGCCACTTTTCGCGCTTGTTGCCGCTCTGGGCCAGCAACTGCTCGACATCCACCACCACCGTGATCGTGCTCTTTTGGCAGGTGATCCCCACGCTGGGCCCCCTGGCCTGGTGCACCGTGAAACCCATGATCCCCTCGTACACCGAGCCGATCTGCTCCACATCCAGGGCCCGATAACTGAGCCGCTCACCATCGAGCCAGATCAATTTGCTCAGTACTTTTTCGACGACGTCATCGCTGAGCCTGGGCAGGTTGGTGAGGATGCCGTCGTCATAGCAACTGTCTGATTCGCGTCCCTCCAGGAACGGGTAGGCATCGGGGTCGAACAGTTCGCCGTGGCGGGCCGGCAGATAGGCAGGATCGGCGCCGCCGCCGTCGTACACCAGCCGGAACAAACTCAGCAGCGACGCCCAGGCGCCGCGGCGATCGGCCATGGCGCTCTGATGCTCAAAGCGCTCCTGGCGCAGCCGGTCGGCCAGGGCGCTAACGCTGTAGTGCTGCCCGTAGAGAGAATCTCTGGGCATCAATTCTTCGTCTTCCGCATAGAGCAAAAACACCAGCCGCAGCAGCACCGTGATCAGGCCGCCATAGAGGTGTTTCTGGCCCTCTTCGCTGTTCGGGAGATCGCCCAGCACGTTGCGGCCGGAGTCTTGCGCCAAACGCTCGGCCGCATCGAAGCCGAGCAGCAATTCCCACAGGGCTTCCAGCACCTGCTCGGCCAGGCGGGTGCTCACCTCATTTTGGTTCTTGCGGCTGGCCGCTAAAAGCGCCGGCAAGCGTTGCGCCGGGTTGCCGCCGAACAGCCGGTCTACCCCCAGCAGCATTTCCAGGGCGCCGAGCATCGGCCGGCCCGCCACTTCGGCCATGGGTTCGAGGGGCAGGGTGATGTGGCCGCTCGATTCACCCCGGGGGGCATGAACCAGCCGCAGTTCAGTGCCGTTGAACAGGATGCCGATCGGGTGCTCCGTTTCCTTCAGCAGCCGCTCAAAGCGCTGCTGGGGCGTGGCATCCCAGCCGTTGCCCTCAGGGTTCCAGGGTGAATCGAAATCGCGGCCCCACTGGGGTTTGAGCGTGTCGCTGGCATCGCGCCACTGGGTGAGATCGAGCACCAGGCCCTGCAGCCCCTCCCCTTCCTGCTTGGGCACGCCATGGGTGGGGCGCAGGGTTTCGCCGTATTCGCTGAGCACCACCTCGGGGACGCTCTCAGGCCCACGGGCCGCCACCAGGGCCTCAACGTCGAGAAGATCAGCCTCGCTCCAATCGAGTAACTCGGTGGCCAGTTGCTGGAAGCTGGCCACCACCTTCACGGGTTGGTCATTAAGCCCGTCGACCTCGTCCAGCAGCCCCTTGAGCTGCAGCTGCAGCGTGGAGATGTAGGCGGTGCTCTGGTTGGGCACCAGCTCCAGCTTGGTGAGCACCGCCGGCGCCACCACCAGGCCCACGGGTTGCACCAGGCCGAGCCATTGCTCGTGGATCGCTTTGGTGGGAATGCCGTAGTAGGCCATCAGCGCACCTCCTGGGGGCTTGCAGGCTCAACCCGCCTAGGATCCGGAAAGGCGTTTCTGCAATTCGCCATGACCTCCATCAGCCAGTCGCTGCAGCACCAGCTGGAGAACCTCTCCCCTGAGCAGCGCAGCCAGGTGGGCGCTCTGTTGGCAGCCATGCAGGATTCGGCTTCGCCAACGACCTCTGCCCCTCGGCAGCCCGGCGGCCTGCTCGGCAGGATGCACACCCACGCCGACTTTGATGCTCCCCTGGCTGAGGAGTTTCTGATTCCTTGAGCGGCGCCAGGTTTCTTCTCGATACGAGTGTGCTGATCTGGTGGCTGGCTGAACCTTCCCGCCTGTCCGCCAAGGCCACAAGCTGCATCGCTGATCCGGCCCATCAGATCTGCTGCAGCGTGGTCAACCTCTGGGAGATCCAGATCAAGGTGAAGCTGGGCAAGCTGGATCTTGAGCTGCCTCTGCCGGAGGTTCATCGCTGGGTGGTTGAACAGGAAGGGTGGTTGCTTTTGCCCGTGCAATGGCCACACATCAGGCGACTGGATCAGTTGCCGGCGGCGCATAAAGACCCGTTTGATCGCCTGCTGATCGCCCAGGCTGTTGAGGAGAACCTCACCCTGGTGAGCGTCGATCCCCTGATGCGCCACTACCCGGTGGCTGTGCTGGGTTGATTGGAATCGTCTGACCATCAGCGCGCCTCCTGGGGCACTACCCCTTGGGGCCAGAGGTAGATGGCACCGGCTGGCTCCACCCGGTGGGTCTGCAGCTAGAAGGTGCGGCGGATGCGCTCGGGTTCGCGCTCCAGATCGGTGTCGATGGTTTGCAATCGCTCCTCCCAGTACTTGCGGTTGTCTTCCAGCTGGCGGCGCTCCTCCTTGATCCCGCCCAGATCGAGCAGCAGCTGATCGAGGTTTTCGTTGGTGCGGCTGCGGGTGCTGAGGATGCGTTTGCGTTGCTCCTCCAGCACCCGCACAAACCGGGCCACCTCGTCGTCGGCCCTTTTCGCCAACTTCAAGGCGGCGTCCTGACGGCGCTCATCCACCACCCGATCGAGGGCTTCGCGCAGCTGACCCACATCAGCGCTCAGGTGCGCTTGCAACGCAGCCGTCGCCGATTCCGGTGCTTCTAGCTGCAACTGGAGGGATTCTTTCAACTCCTTCATCGCCCGATCGCTCTTCTCCACGCTGAGCTTGCGCAGACGGCGGTTTGGATCCGCCGGATCCCACTCCGCCACCACGGCCAGCACTTCATCGTGCAGCCGCGCGGCGCCGTGGCCGTAGAGGCTCAGCCGGGCCAGCACGATCAGCTTGGCGGTGTCGTCGGCCGTGCCCAACACTGCGGCGCGGCTGAGCAGATCGCTCTGGAACCCACGCATCAGGAAGCGGTTGAGCAGCCGCATCACCAGCGGGTGCTCCAGGTGCAGGTGCACCCGATCGGCGTTCACCTCCTGCGGGTCTTGAAACACCACCGGCTGCAGCTGCGTCTCTTTACGCCACTGCCAAAGCTTTTGGCCTGGCTGCCGCGGAGGCCGCAGGGCGTCGAGCACATCGCCCCACGCCGCCTCGCCATCCGGCAACCGGTCGGCGCTGGGGAACTCCCAGATGGCCCGATCGGGATCTGCGACCGCCTGGACGGGATCGCGGGGGATCAGCGCCAGCTTCTGGTTGCCGTTGCGCTCTCCGCTGAGCCGCAGGCTGGTGTTGAGGGCATGGCGGAACTGGGCGCGGCTGAAGTTCAACCACTTGGTGGAACGACTCAGATACCCCTCCAACGTGCTCACCTGCTTCTGAAGGTCGCCTTTGCGTTCGCGGCTGCCCTCCAGCTCTTCATCGAGCAGCGCCCGGGTGAGCCGCAGGTCTTCCTCCTGATCCAGGCCCTTGATCTCAGCGATGGTTCTGGCCAGCGCCGTGGGGTTGATGCCCTTGGCCAGCAGGTCGTTGAGCTTGCGGATCACCACCGGCGGCAGACAGCCCAGCTCTCTGCGGATCTGGTCGGTCTTGCGCACCACCGTGTCGAGCACGGTGTCTTCCGGGCGCTGGGGCAGCACGAAGTAGTGGCAGAACACCTGCGGGGCGCGCTGCAGGGTGCGGTCGATGCGGCCGTTGCGCTGCTCCATGCGGCCCGGATTCCAGGGCACATCGAAGTGCACCAGCCGTTTGCAGTGGTTCTGCAGGTTCACGCCCTCGCGCGCTGCGTCGGTGGCGATCAGGATCCGCAGGGGATCGGCATCGGGCGGGCTGTTGAAGCTGCGTTTGATCGCTTCGCGCTTTTCATCGCCGATGCCGCCATGGAAGGTGGCGATGCGGGCCGCGGCCTGGTGGCTCTCCGCGATCAATTCGCGCACGCGCCGCTCCAGCCAGTCCTTGGTGTCGGCGTATTCAGTGAAGATCAGCAGGCGCTCTCCGGCCCATTCCGCGCCTTGCTGCCCCAGGCGGGGACAGAGGTGCTGGCGGATCAGCTGCTCCAGGCGCTGCACCCGGCTGTCGGCCTGATAGCGGGCCGCTTCGGATATCTGCTGCATCTTTTTGAGCAGCTTCCATTCCTCGTCGCTCGCCTCCAGCGCCGAGTTCACGGCCGCCTCGTGCTGGGCATCGGCCTCCTGCAGCAGCTCCTCCTCATTTCCTTCGGCGCGATCGTCGTCGCCATCGATGGAGCCCTCCAGCAGATCGAGGGCTTCGAGCCGCACCTGCCGCTGTTTGCCGGCCTTGGCGGTTCGTTTCTCCAGGGTGTTCATATGCACCCGCAAGGTGCGATCGAAGGCCGCGATCGAGCTGAGCAGGCGCTTCTGCAGATTGGAGATCACCAGGTTTTCAGCGGCGCGCTCGCGCTTGCCGGCGCTCACCAGCCGCTGGTTGCGCAGTTCCCGATAGCAGCTGAGCAGCTCAGCCAGCTTGATCTCCGGGGTATCCGGCGGCAGGCCATCGATCACCTCTGGCACCACCAATCGCTCGGGCAGCTCCACGCCGATCTGGCGCAGGTCTTCCTTGAGCCGCCGCACCATCACGTCCTCCAGGTCTTGCTTGCGAACGGCCACGCCGCGGCAGAAGCGGGTGGGATCGAGGATCTCCAGCAGGGCTGAGAAGCTGTTGCTGTGGCCGTTGTGGGGCGTGGCCGAGAGAAACAGCTTGTGCTCGAAGCGCCGCGCCTGATCACG
>JBEIQU010000023.1:0-12226 GCA_040376355.1 Prochloraceae cyanobacterium
CCCCAGGCCCTGGCGGTGCTGGGTGGTGGGGCTGTGAGCGTGTTCTACGAGCAGCTGGGCCGCCAATTGCCCCGCGGCACCGTGGTGTCGGTGGGGGAGGGTGAGCCGCTGCTGGAGAAGCTGATTCGCGGTGAATCGCTGGTGGCGGAACGCTGCTTCCTGGCGGGGGATCCACCCCGGCCGGGGCTGATCCACGAGCAGCCGGCGGGCATGGAGAAAACCGCCTGCAACTACGCCTACATCGCCTCCATCTGGCCTCAGCTGGATTGGTACCTGGAGGGGGGCGACTTCTACGTGGGCGTGCAGACCAAGCGGGGCTGCCCCCACAACTGCTGCTACTGCGTGTACACGGTGGTGGAGGGCAAGGCGGTGCGGGTGAATCCCGTGCAGGAGGTGATCGCCGAAATACGTCAGCTCTATGCCCGGGGTGTGCGGGGCTTCTGGTTCACCGATGCCCAGTTCATTCCGGCCCGCCGCTACATCGACGACGCCAAGGAGCTGCTGCGGGCCATCCAGGCCGAGGGCTGGACCGACATCCGCTGGGCCGCCTACATCCGCGCCGACAACCTCGATGCCGAACTGGCGGAGCTGATGGTGGCCACCGGCATGGACTACTTCGAGATCGGCATCACCTCCGGCTCCCAGGAACTCGTGCGCAAGATGCGCATGGGCTACAACCTGCGCACCGTGCTCGAGAACTGCCGCCTGTTGGCCCGGGCTGGCTTCCGCGATCACGTGTCGGTGAACTACTCGTTCAACGTGATCGACGAGCGGCCCGAGACGATCCGCCAGACCGTGGCCTACCAACGGGAACTGGAGCGGATCTTCGGGGCCGACAAGGTGGAACCCGCCATCTTCTTCATTGGCCTGCAGCCCCACACCCACCTGGAGCAGTACGGCTTCGAGCAGGGCCTGATCAAGCCCGGCTACAACCCGATGAGCATGCTGCCCTGGACGGCCCGGCAACTGCTCTGGAACCCCGAGCCCATGGGCAGCACCTTCGGCCGGATCTGCCTCGAGGCCTTTGAGCGCAATCCGGCCGACTTCGGCCGCACGGTGATCGATTTGCTGGAGCGTGATTACGGCGCTGCGCCTCTCGATCAAGCGTTGCGGGCCCCGGTGGAAGGGCGGGCGGCCCTGGCCACGGCGGTGCGTTAAGCCCGCCACCAACGGCGGCGGGCCAGCAGCAGCAGGGCCAGCCCCAGCCAACCCAGTACCCCGCCGATCGGATTCGCGGGCCCCATCAGCCAGGCCGGTGCCGCAGGGTTCACCCCCACCAGGCCGTTTTGCAGCACAAACCAGCCGCCCACCAGGCCGCCATGCAGCCCCACGGCCCCCCACAGCACCCCGCCATCGGCGCGGCGTTGTAGCCCCAGAGCCAGCCCCAGCAGCAGCAGGCCCCCCAACAGGGCCAGCAGTGGCCCCAGGGGCAGATTGAAGCGGGTGTGCACCAGGCTGAACAACACCGCCTGGAGCCCCAGGGCCCGCTGGGCCCCGAGCAGCAGGCTCAGCTCCCCCAGCAGCCAGCCGCGGAACAGCAGTTCCTCCGCAAAGCCCACCCCCAGCCCCAGGGCCACACCGTTGAGCAGCAGGCCGGCGTCGAGTTGGGGTTGCCAGCGCAGCTGCCCCAGGGCCGCCAGCCCCAGCACCACCAGCGTCAGCAGGCCGGCGGCTTTGAGCAGCCCCCGCACCAGGGCCTTGGCGATGGCCGCGGCAGGGGCTTCAACCCCGAGGCTGTGCCAGGGGCGCTCGCTGCCCCAGGTGCGCCGCAGGCGCCAGGGCAGGCTGAGCAGCAGCGCCAGCACAGCGGGCCCCGCCGCCAGGGCTGCCCGTTGGTCGGCGACCACGCCCACCACACCCAGGAGCCACTGCCCCCCCAGAAACACCGCCACCAGGGTGAGGGGATAGAGCAGCGTTCCCCACCAGTGCAGCCGCGGCGGTGCTGAGGATTGCATCACTCCTCCGGTTCGATCGTGCTGGAGAGCCCCTTGGCCTTGAGGGTTTCGCTGTAAAACTCCGCCGGCTCCAGGTCGCACACAATCACCAGCCCCACGCCGGTGTTGTGGGCCTCGAGCATCACGGCGATGGCGTCCTGCTCACTCAGGGAGGGCACCACCTGCCGCAGGGTGCTCACCACGTATTCCATGGTGTTCACCGGATCGTTGTGCAGCAGCACCTTGTAGCGGGGTGAGGGCTTGCGCACCCGCTCCGGTGCCTTCTCCATCACCGCCGCTCCGCCGCCTTCGCGGCTGGGGATCTGGGTGGCTCGAATCATCATGGCGAGCTCCGGCATGACGAACGCGGACTTTAGGCAGGTGTTCAAGCCGCTGCCGCCGCGCCCAGGGCGGAGTGGATGCGGCGCATGGCCTCCTCCACGTTGGCGCGGCTGTTGAAGGCCGAGAGGCGGAAGTAGCCCTCCCCGGCGGCGCCAAAGCCGCTGCCGGGGGTCCCCACCACATGGGCCTGGCTGAGCAGCAGATCGAAGAAGCCCCAAGAGTCGACCCCCTGCGGTGTTTTGATCCACACGTAGGGGGCCTGTTCGCCGCCATACACCTGCAGGCCGGCCGTCTGCAGCTCCCGCCGGATGATCGCGGCGTTCTCCATGTAGAAGGCGATCAGGGCCTTCACCTGGGCCTGCCCCTCCGGGGAATACACGGCCTCAGCGCCGCGCTGCACGATGTAGCTGACGCCGTTGAACTTGGTGCACTGGCGACGGTTCCAGAGGCCCCAGAGCTCCACGCGTTCGCCGTTGGCCGCGCTGCCCATCAGGCCGCGCGGCACCACGGTGAGGGCACAGCGGGTGCCGGTGAAGCCGGCGTTCTTGGAGAAGGAGCGGAATTCGATCGCACACTCGCGCGCCCCGTCGATTTCATAGATCGAGTGGGGCAGGGAGGGGTCCTGAATGAAGGCCTCGTAGGCGGCATCGAACAGGATCAGGGCGCCGTTGGCACGGGCGTAATCGACCCAGGCTTGGAGCTGTGCCCTGGTGGCCACCGCACCGGTGGGGTTGTTGGGGAAGCACAGGTAGATCAGATCCACCGGCTCGCTTGGGATCTGGGCCGTAAAGCCGTTCTCGGCGTTGATCGGCAGGTAGGTGAGGCCGCCGTACTGGCCGGCGTCATCGGCATCGCCGGTGCGACCCGCCATCACGTTGCTGTCCACATACACCGGATACACCGGGTCGGTGACGGCGATGCGGTTGCCCTCCCCCAGGATGTCCAGGAGGTTGGCGCTGTCGCACTTGGAGCCGTCCGACACGAAGATCTCCTCCGCCGAGATCTCACAGCCCCGGGCCTGGAAGTCGTGGCGGGCGATCGCCTCCCGCAGCCACAGGTAGCCCTGCTCCGGGCCGTAGCCGTGGAAGCCCTCGCGGGTGCCCATCGCATCGATGGCGGCCTTCATGGCGCTGCGGCAGGCCTCGGGCAGTGGTTCGGTGACATCGCCAATGCCCAGGCGAATGATCGGCGCCTCAGGGTTGGCTTCGCTGAAGGCCTTCACCCGCCGGGCGATTTCCGGGAACAGATAGCCCGCCTTGAGCTTGAGGTAGTTGCCGTTGACCTGGGCCATCACCACTGCGGCCCCGTCGGGCCCCGTTGAACTGGGCGGATTGTCCTATGGCGCCGGCACGGGATGGGCCCCGCGGTGGTGCCGCGCGGGGCTGCATACGATCGAGGCAGTGCTGCCAGGGCCGCCTTGACCTCCGCTGCGTCGGTGCCGCTGGCCCCACCCACGGCCCCACCTCTGGATGCACCGGTGGACTTCGCCGCCCTGGTGGATCGCACCATCGCCAAACCGGGCCGCTACCTGGGCAATGAGCTGGGGGTGCAGCCGCGCGACTGGGATCAGGCCTGGGCCAAAGCCGGCGTGCGTTGGGCCCTCACCTACCCCGAGATCTACGAGGTGGGCTCCAGCAACACCGGCCACATCATTCTCTATTCCATCCTCAACAGCCTTCCCGGCCAGATCTGCGACCGCAGCTATCTGCCCGGCCCCGACCTGGCGGAGCGGCTGCGCCAGCGGGGCGAGGCGCTGTTTGCGGTGGAGAGCCGCCGGCCGCTGCCGGCCTTCGACATCCTCGGCTTCTCGCTCAGCTACGAGCTCGGGGCCACCAACATCCTGGCGATGCTGGAGCTGGCCCAGATCCCGATCCGGGCCACAGACCGCGGCGATCGGCCCCTGACCGACCCGGCATCGCCGCCGCTGATCTTTGCCGGTGGTCCCACCGCCACCAGCAACCCGGAGCCCTTTGCTGCCTTCTTCGACTTCGTCGTGCTCGGCGATGGCGAGGAGGTGCTGCCGGAGATCGGCTTGGTGGTGGCTGAGGCCAAGGCCGCCGGCCTCAGCCGCCGTGCGCTGCTGATCGATCTGGCCCAGGTGCCGGGGGTGTATGTGCCGTCGCTGTATGGCCCCGGGGCGGATGGCGTCACCCTGGTTCCGCTTCTCCCGGGCATTCCGGCGCGGGTGCTGCGCCGCACCGCCACGCCGATGCCGCACTACGCCATGGGGCTGGTGCCGCACATCGAAACCGTGCACGACCGGCTCACCGTGGAGATCCGCCGTGGCTGCACCCGCGGCTGCCGCTTCTGCCAGCCCGGCATGCTCACGCGCCCGGCCCGGGATGTGGAGCCCGAGGCGGTGATCGAGGCGATCGAGACCGGCATGGAGCGCACCGGGTATTCCGATTTCTCACTGCTGTCGCTGAGCTGCTCCGACTACCTGGCCCTGCCAGCCGTGGGGGTGGAGCTGCGCAACCGCCTGGCGGACAAGAACGTGAGCCTCACCCTGCCCAGTCAGCGGGTGGATCGCTTTGACAGCAACATCGCCCACATCCTGGGGGGCACCCGCCGCGCCGGGCTCACCTTTGCGCCCGAGGCTGGCACCCAGCGCCTGCGGGACATCGTCAACAAGGGCCTCACCGATGCGGAGCTGCTGCGGGGCATTCGCACCGCCATGGAGAACGGCTACCGCAAGATCAAGCTCTATTTCATGATCGGCTTGCCGGGGGAAACCGACGCCGACGTGCTCGGGATCGCCGACACCTGCCGGGGGCTGCAGCAGCAATGCCGCGACCTGGGCCGGTTGGAGCTCAACCTCACCATCTCCAACTTCACCCCCAAGCCGCACACCCCCTTCCAGTGGCACAGCGTGAGCACGGCGGAGTTCGCCCGCCGGCAGCAGCTGTTGCGCGATGCCCTGCGGCCCCTGCGCGGCATCAAGACCAACACCACCGATGTGCGTCTCTCGGCCATGGAGGATTTCGTGGGCCGCGGCGATCGGCGCTTGGCGCCGGTGATCGAAGCCGCCTGGCGGGCCGGCGCGGGGCTGGATGCCTGGTTTGAGGCGGCGGAGCGCACCTACAGCGCCTGGACCGGGGCCATTGAGGCCGCTGGCCTGGGGGGGCGTTACCGCGAACTGGAACTGGGGGAATGGAGCGCGGCGGAGGGCATGGATCCGGCCGATCTCGAGGCCTTCTGCCGCCAGCCGCTCCCCTGGGATCACATCGATTCCGGGGTCGACAAGGCCTGGTTGGCGGACGACCTGCAACGGGCCCTGGCGGCGGCCGTGGTGCCCGATTGTTCGTTTGACGGCTGCAGCAGCTGTGGCGTCTGCGGACCGGAGTTGGGCCACAACGTGGTGGTGCCCCCGCCTCCGATTCCGCTGCAAAGCCCGCAGCGGGCCCCCGCCAGTGAGCGGCTCCAACGGCTGCGCTTCCGCTTTAGCAAGACGGGATCCCTGGTGCTGCTCAGCCACCTCGATCTGGTGCGCTTGATGGAGCGGGCCCTGCGCCGTTCGGGCCTGCCGGTGAGCTTCACCGGTGGATTTCATCCGCTGCCCCGGGTGCAGTTCGGCTTGGCCCTGCCTCTGGGGGCGGAGGCGGAGGGGGAATGGATGGATATGGAATTGGCTCGGCCGCTCACGGCTGAGGCGGCCCGTGCGGCCCTGCAGGAGCAGTTGCCGGAGGGCTTTCAGTTGCAGACCGTGGCGGAGGTTCCTGTGGCTGGCCCCAGCCTGTCCCAGGAGATCGTGGCGTCCCACTGGCTGCTGGTGCTCCAGCCGGCGGAGGGGCGCGTGGTGCCGCTGGAGGCCTGGCGGGATGCGGCGGCGGCACTGCTGGGCGCTGCCAGCTGGATCTGGGAGGACACCGACAAAAAGGGGCGGCCCCGCCAGCGGGACTGCCGCCCCTTCCTGCAGCAGTTGCAGCTCAACCCCACCGATCCGCCCGGTCAGATGGAACTGCATGTCCAGGCCCTGGTGGATCCCACCGGTCGCAGCCTCAGGCCCGAGCAGCTGCAGCAGTGGTTCGCGGAACAGCTGCAGGTCCCGCTGGATCTGGTGCGGTTGCGGCGCTGTTCGTTGCAACTGGCATCGGCCGAATCCCTGCCCAATCAGCCGTGCTAATTTCAATTCAGACGGCAGATCTGCGGCCTGATTATTGGTCCGCCTGATCGCTCCTCCGGCCTCCTCCTTTCCGACCGATCACGACCCGATCACGTCGAACGGATCTCCAAGGCCCGGAAGAGTTTCCGCAACAGCTTTCTTGAATTCGCTTCCTGAAAGCGGTCCGTTGCGGCTCCGTTGAGACGGATGCCCATTTCCCGGTATCCGCGCGCTATCGCCGCTCCGACCAGCAGCTCCCTGCCGGTCCTGGCCTTGGTTGATGCTCCAGGCCCAGCCTGTGGGTCATCGTCCCGCTCTTGATTTGCTCCGCCTCTGGTCCTGACGCCCACTGCGGCGTCGTCCACGCGCTGTCCATCACCCGTTCACAACACCCCGTTTCCGGGGCCTTCCCACAGCTCGTCTGACCAGATCGTCTGACCAGATCGTCTTCCGAGGGCCTCTCGCCAGGCCCTCTCCCACTCCGTTGTTTCCCCAGTCGCGCCACTGAGCCGTTTCACAGCTGCATCTGCACCCCAGGGTCGGCATCGGCGATGCCCTTCCCCCCGTTGCACCTGCACTGCCCGCCTCAGCCCCCGTTGCGCTTCCCCCTTCCCGGCCTGCCCCCGGCAGGTCATTCTCTGACCTTCCATGCCCCAGCAGATCGTCATCGCTGAGCAGCTGCGGATCGCCGCCGTGCTCACCGATGACCGTGTTGATGAACTTGTGGTGGCCCAGGGCCGCTACCAGATCGGCGATGTGTACCTCGGCACCGTGGAGAACGTGCTGCCGGGCATTGACGCTGCCTTTGTGAACATCGGCGAAGGCGAAAAAAATGGCTTTATTCATGTCACCGACCTCGGCCCGCTACGGCTGAAGAAGGGCACGGTGGGCATCACCGAGCTGCTGGAGCCGCGCCAGAAGGTGCTGGTGCAGGTGATGAAGGAGCCCACCGGCACCAAGGGGCCTCGCCTCACCGGCAACCTCACCCTGCCGGGCCGTTTCCTGGTGCTGCAGCCCCACGGCCAGGGGGTGAACATCTCCCGCCGCATCAATGCCGAAAGCGAGCGCAACCGCCTGCGGGCCCTCGGGGTGCTGATCAAGCCGCCCGGTGCCGGGCTGCTGGTGCGCACCGAAGCCGAAGGGGTGAGCGAGGAGCAGCTGATTGACGACCTCGAGGCCCTGCTGCGGCAATGGGAGGCGATTCAGACCGCCGCTGAAACCGCCAGCCCGCCGGTGCTGCTCAATCGCGATGAAGATTTCATCCATCGCATCCTGCGCGACCACTGCGGCCCGGAGGTGACGCGCATCGTGGTGGATTGCGCCGACGGCGTCTCCCGCGTTCAGGCCTTCCTGGGGGCCGACCAGGGCCAGGTGCAGGTGGAGCTCCATCCGGAACCGGCGGAGATCCTGGAGCACTTCAAGGTCAATGCGGCCATCCGCGATGCCCTCAAGCCCCGGGTGGATCTGCCCTCCGGCGGCTACGTGATCATCGAGCCCACCGAGGCGCTCACGGTGATCGACGTGAACTCGGGCTCGTTCACCCGTTCCGCCAACGCCCGCGAGACGGTGCTGTGGACCAACACCGAAGCGGCCACGGAAATCGCGCGCCAGCTCAAGCTGCGCAACATCGGTGGCGTGGTGATCATCGACTTCATCGATATGGAGTCGCGCCGCGACCAGCTGCAGGTGCTGGAGCACTTCACCGCCGCCGTCCGCCACGATTCGGCCCGTCCCCAGATCGCCCAGATCACTGAACTGGGCCTGGTGGAGCTCACCCGCAAGCGCCAGGGTCAGAACATCTATGAGCTGTTCGGTCGCGCTTGCCCCAGCTGCGGTGGCCTCGGCCACGTGGCGGTGCTGCCGGGTAAAGACAGCCTGCAGCCGCTGGCGGCGGCCCCCGGCCTGGTGCGCTCCGCCGCGTCCGCCCGCGCTGAGGTCTATAGCCCCAGTGGCGGAGAGAGTTCCGGCGGCCGCCGCCGCCGCGGTGGCCGCGGCGGCCGTGCTGCTTCGGAACTCACCGAGCTGCCGCCCCTGCAGGAGAGCTTCGCGGCCCATGGTGCGGGCCAATCCCATGAGGCGGCCCTCGATGCCGCCGAGGCGCCCTCACGGCGCCCCGAGGCGGAGTTGGTGGCGGTGCCCATGCAGCCCGAGCAGGAGCTGGTGTACGGCTGGTTGGGCTTGAATCCGGCGCTGCTGCTGGATTCGCTGCCCAGCACCGACAACGTGGTGGTGCGTGTGGTGCGCCCCGGTGAGGATGCGGATGCTGTGCTGGAGGAGGCTCGCCAGCAGTTGGCCGCCGCCGGCCCCCGCCGTCGCCGCCGCGGTCGCGGCGGTGCCCAGGGCGGCGCGGATGTGGCCCCTGCACCCCAGACCACGGAATGCGTGGCTGCTGGGGTGCAGGCGGAGCCCGTGCCGGCCCCCCTGCCCGTGACGGTGGAGATCACCCCACTGCCCGTCACCCTGCCGCCGGATCTGCCCGAGTCGGAGCCCGTGAGCCAGGGTCGCGGCAGCCGCAGCACCCGCAGCCGTTCCCGCGGTGGCGCCACCGCGGCAGCGGCCGTCACCGTGACCGAACCGGTGTTGGCGGCTGAGCCAGTGGCCGCCCCCGCGGAGCCCGACACGGACGAGAACGGCGAACCGCGCCGCCGCCGCCGCCGCTCCTCCGCGACCGTCTGAGCCCATGGCCACCCCGGCCACCCCGCTCGGTGCAGGCCAGCGCTGTGCCGGGGTGGATGAGGTGGGCCGCGGCTGCTGGTATGGCCCGGTGTTTGCCGCCGCCGTGATCCTGCCCGATGGGGCCCGGGATCCGCTGGCGGCCGCCGGCCTCACCGACAGCAAGGCCCTCACGGCCAAGCGCCGCGCGCAGTTGGTGCCCTTGATTGAGCGGCACGCTGAATCCTGGGCCCTGGGGCAGGCCTCAGCCCGGGAGATCGACGCGGTGGGCATCCGCACCGCCACGGAACGGGCGATGCTGCGGGCCCTGCAGCGGCTTCGGGCTCCGGCACCGCAGCTGGTGTTGGTGGATGGGGTGCTGCCGCTGCGGCTGTGGACGGGCCCGCAATGCACGGTGGTGCGTGGCGACAGCCAATGCCTCGAAATTGCCGCCGCCAGCGTGTTGGCCAAGCAGGCCCGCGACGCCTTGATCCAACGGCTGGCCCACCGCCATCCGGGCTATGGCCTGGAGCGCCATGCCGGCTACGGCACGGCCGTGCACCGGGCGGCCCTGCTGGAGCTGGGCCCGACCCCTCTGCATCGCCGCTCATTTCTGGGCAGAGTGCTGGCGTCCGAGCGCCTCGCGGCCCCCTGAGCCGTCAGGCCAGGGGGTTCACCTGCTGCCACAGCTCGAAATCCTCGAGTAATTGCTGGCCCACCCGGGTTTTGATGCCCAACAGGATCCCCGCCAGCAGCGAGCGTCCCGTGGCCTCGAGCACCCCCACCGGAATCAGCTTGAGCAGGCTGGGCTGGCTGACGCTCACCGCCAGGGTGGCTTCCCCATGCAGGCCGGCCTGATCTGCCTCCAGCCAGGAGTGCAGCGTCAGCTGGAAATCGTCCACCAACCCCAGGCCCTCCAGGGCGCAATCCACCGCCTCCAGCTCGATGCGGTTGGCGCTACGGCGCGCCACCAGGTCGACCACCGGCTGGATCTGCAGTTGGAACACCTGCAGGCGCGTCACCGTGTAGCGGTAGCGGCCACCCCCCAGGCCGCTGAGCTGCTGGGGGTCGAGCAGGGCGCCGATCACCCGTTCCTCATCGTCGAGGTAGCCCCCCAGCCGTTCCGCATGGCGCTTCACCGGCAGCTGCAACGCTTGGCAGGCGCTGAAGGCCAGGGGCATCGAGGGGCGGCCGGGGCGCCATGATCCTAAGCAGCACGGCCTGTTCTGCCCCCATGCGCATTGCCTTCCTCGGCCCGGTCGGCACCTACGGCGAGCAGGCGGCCCAGCGGCTGGCGGCCCTCGAGCAGATCCCCAACCCCGAGCTGGTGCCCCAGGTGGGCATACGCGCCGTGGTGCAGGCCCTGGCCGATGGCAGCTGCGAGGCGGCGGTGGTGCCGGTGGAGAACTCCGTGGAGGGGGGCGTGACCGCCTGCCTCGATGCCCTCTGGGAGCATGCGGAGTTGCGGGTGTCGCGGGCCCTGGTGCTGCCCATTCGCCATGCGCTGCTCGGCAGCGGCCCGATTGAGGGCATCAGTGAGGTGCTCTCCCATCCCCAGGCCCTGGCCCAGTGCAGCCAGTGGTTGGCCGATCATGTGCCCACCGCCCTGCAGCTGCCCACCAGCTCCACCGCCGAGGCGGCCCGCATGGTGGCCGGCAGCCGCTTCCGCGCCGCCATCGCCTCCCAGCAGGCGGGCCAGGAGCATGGCCTGGAGGTGCTGGCCTATCCGATCAACGACGTGCCAGGCAACTGCACGCGCTTTCTGCTGCTGCGCCGCGGCGAGCGCAGCCTCGATGGACCCTTGGCCAGCCTGGCCTTCTCGCTGCACTCCAACCAACCCGGAGCCCTGCTGCAGGCCCTGAGCTGTTTTGCCCAGCTGGCCCTCAACATGAGCCGCATCGAGTCACGCCCCTCCAAGCGGGAGATGGGCGAATACATCTTCTTTGTGGATCTCGAGCTCCCCCAGGGCCCGCAGCCCCTGCAGCAGGCCTTGCGGGACCTGCAGCCCCTGTGTGAGCACTTGGCAGTGTTCGGTGCCTATCCCCTCACCCAGCTCGATGCGCTCTAGGCGGCTGGCGCCGCCGCAGGGGGCTTGCGGGCCCGGAAGACGCCGAACTGCATCATCCCGGTGGCGAAGCCCCAGTGCATCAACAGCAGGGTGGGGGTCTCCCGCAGACCGAGCAGCACCGCCCGCGGACCGAGCCCCAGCACGGTGGCGGGGCGCCGGGCTCCCTCCAGGATCGATTCAATCCAGGAGGGCAGGGTGGCGCGGCTCCAATCGGCGCTGGTCACGTGAACGCCGCCGCCTGCCTGGGGGCTGGCCTCGAGGTTTCGGCGGAAGCCAGGGATGCTGGCGAATTCCGGGTGGGCCCATTGCACCAGCAGCTGGTGCATCACCCAGCGCTCCAGCCGTGAGAGGGGTTGTACCGCCGCATCGCGGCGGTTCCAGTCGGCCACGGCCAGCAGCCCTCCTGGTTTGAGCACCCGCAGCAGCTCATCGGCAAAGCGCTGCTTGTCGGGCATGTGCGGCCCGGCCTCCACGGTCCACACCGCATCGAAGCTGCCATCCGCCAGCTCCAGCGCCAGGGCATCCATCACCGCGAACCGGCAGGGCAACCCCACAGGCGTGAGTTGCCGTGCCCGCTCGATCTGGCCGGGGCTGATGCTGATACCCAGGACGTCGAAGCCATAGTCGCGGGCCAGGATGCGAGCGCTGCCGCCGATGCCGCAGCCCACATCGAGCACACGGCTGCCGGGGGGTAGCTGATCCAGGCCGCTCCAGCGCACCAGCTCGTGCACGAACTCCACCTTGGCCTGGCGGAAATCCCGGCGGCGTGGGGGATCGCCGTAGTGCCCCAAGTGCACATGGTCACCCCAGAGGCGCTCCAGCAGCTGGTCATCGGTCCAGCGGTCGTAGGCCTCAGCCACGCTGGCGGTGCTGGCGAAGGCGCGGTCGCGGCGGGCCCAGATCAGCAGACCCACGGCCAGTAGGGCCCCGGCTAGGAGGCTGAGCAGCACCAACGAGGAGAGCAAGGGCTCAGCGCTCCACGTCGTTGCGGTCGGAGTCGTCGCTGGAGTCGCCGTCGCCGCTGCCCTCGAGATCGCGGAAGGTGTCTTGCAGCACGGTGCGGGCCGCCAGCTGGCGCCGTGTTTCATCGAGCAGCTCGAATTCCTGCTGCAGGCGCTCGTGGGTGTC
>JBEIQU010000115.1:0-5556 GCA_040376355.1 Prochloraceae cyanobacterium
ATGCTCGAATACCTGGGCTGGCAGGAAGCCGCCGACCTGATCACCGCCGGCATCAGCGCCGCCATCGCCTCCGGGGAGGTCACCTACGACCTGGCCCGCCTGATGGAACCGCCCGTGGAACCGGTGAGCTGCTCCGGCTTCGCCGAAGCCGTGATCCGCCGCTTCGACGGTTGAGCGGCTGGCCTGGCCCAGGGTTCGGGCACCAGCGCAGGCTGACCTGACCATGGGCAGAACAGGCCACCCTGCCTAGGTTTGGGCCTCCTGCGCTGAAACGCCGATGGCCACGCTGGAGCAGACCCAGGCCGTGCTCAACCGCAATGGGGCGGCCTTCGCCTCGGGCAATCTCGACGCCATCCTGGCCAACTACGCCGACAACGCCGTGATGGTGCGCCCGGGGCGCACCTACCGGGGTCACGCCGAACTGCGCGAGATGTTCAGCGAGGTGCTGGCCAACATGGCCGGCCTGACCTCCTCGATCACCTCCCTGAGCATCGCCGAAGGCATCGGCCTGATGACCTGGACCGCCACCAGCGCCAGCGGCCGGATGCTGCAGGGCGTCGACACCTTCGTGGTGGCCGATGACCGGATCGTGGCCCAGAGCTACTGCGGGGGCCTCTGACGCCATGGCCACCATCAACGCCTGGGGCAACCGCGGCAGCGGCTCTCCCCTGGGTCGCCTGGAGCTGACGATCACCCCCCCGGGCCCGGACGAGGTGCTGCTTGAGGTGCTCTATTGCGGCCTCTGCCACAGCGATCTCATGCACATCGACGAGACGCTGACCGCCGAAGATCCGCCGGTGGTGGCGGGCCATGAGGTGGTGGGCCGCGTGGTGGAGGTGGGCAGCGAGGTGGATCCAGCCCGCCTCGGTCAGCTCTGCGGCCTCGGCTTCATCGCCGGCACCTGCCGCCACTGCTCCTATTGCCTGAGCGGACGCCAGACCCTCTGCGCCAACTTCGAGAGCACGATCCTCGGGCGCCCCGGGGGCTTCGCCAGCCACGTCAAGGCCCATCAGGACTGGGTGATCGCCCTGCCCGAAGGGCTCGACCCCACCAGCGCCGGCCCCCTGCTCTGCGCCGGGGTGACGGTGTTCGAACCCCTGTTCAGCGCCGGCATCTCCCCCAC
The DNA here is from genome assembly GCA_040376355.1 of Prochloraceae cyanobacterium. GTDB lineage: Bacteria > Cyanobacteriota > Cyanobacteriia > PCC-6307 > Cyanobiaceae > Vulcanococcus. The sequence goes on from JBEIQU010000115.1 coordinate 1,124, forward strand.
CGCCCACGTGGCCGTGATCGGCATCGGCGGCCTCGGCCATCTGGCCGTGCAGCTGGCCCGCGCCTGGGGCTGCGAGGTGACCGGCATCACCACCTCCCGCAGCAAGGCCCAGGAAATCCTCGATCTCGGCGCCCACCAGGTGCAGCTGCTCGGGGAACTGGACCAGCAGAAGGGCGCTTACGACCTGATCCTCAACACCAGCGACCACGCCCTCGACTGGGATGCGGTGGTGGCCAGCCTGGCGCCCGGCGGCAGCCTGCACCAACTGGGGCTGTGCGCCACGCCGATCCCACTGCGGGTGTTTCCGTTCGTCAAGGGGAACCTCAGCTTCCGGTCGTCGTTGACATCGACTCCGGCCAACACGGCCCTGCTGCTGAGCTTCTGCGCTCGCCATGGGATCAAGCCCCTGGTGGAGGTGTTGCCGATGGCGGAGATCAACACGGCGGTGGAACGGTTGCGCCGGGGAGACGTGCGTTACCGCTTCGTGCTCCAGGGGCCGGCCTAGGGCCTGGCGTCCCGGTAGTCGGGATGGGTGGGGGGCATCACCTTGTAGACCCAGGTCTGGGTCACCACCCCACCGCGGGCGTTGTAGATCACCACTTCGGCAGCGGCCACCTTGCCCTCGGCGTTGAACACCAGCATCTCGCCCCAGGATTCCGTGAGGCCATCGCCCAGGTCCCGGCCGGTGGCGCGCAGCACCTTGTAGTGCAGACCCCGGGGCCAGAGGGCCAGCATCCGCTCCACAAAGGGGGCCGATTCGGTCACGTCCACCTCCGGTTCGCCGGGATGCACCGAGTGCAGGTCTGTCGCGAAGACCGCGCTCAGGGCTTCGGCATCGCGGTGATTGAAGGCGTCGATGTAGGCATGGAACAGCGCCAGGGCATCCATCAGCGACGATCCGAGTCGCCGGATGCTAGGCGGCCCGGCAGACTCGGCCCATGGTGTCTCCGAACTCCGGCCCCGCCCCCGGCCCGATCTCCAGCCCCAGCCCGGCCCGGGACCTGCCCGGCGCCGCCGATCCCTGCGTGCATTGCGGCTTCTGCCTGACGAGCTGCGCCAGCTACCGGGTGCTCGGCACCGAAATGGATTCACCCCGGGGGCGGATCCATGCCCTCAAGGCAATCGATGCCGGCGTGCTCGATCTCGATGCCACGGTGGCCGGCCATTTCGACAGCTGCCTGGGCTGCTTCGCCTGCGTCACCGCCTGCCCCTCCGGCGTCCGCTACGACCAGCTGCTGGCCGGCATGCGACCCAAGCTGAATGCGCCCGCGTTGCGCAGCCCCGTCCAGCGGGCCTGGCGGCGCCTGCTCTTCTCCCTGCTTCCCTACCCGGGGCGCCTGCGGGCGCTGCTCACACCCCTGCGGGCCTATGCCGGTTCGCCGCTGCAGGGCCTGGCGCGCCAGCTCGGCCTGCCGCGCCTGCTCGGCCCCCAGCTGGAGGCGATGGAGCGGCTGCTGCCCCCCCTGGCCCCGGCCGCCTTCACCAACGACCTGCCCGTGCTGACACCGGCGATCGGGCCACGCCGCTACCGGGTGGGGTTGGTGCTCGGCTGCGTGCAGCGCCTGTTTGATCCCGCCGTCAACCGGGCCGCCCTGGCCGTGCTCAGCGCCAATGGCATCGAGGTGGTGATTCCGGCGGATCAGGGCTGCTGCGGCGCCGTCACCCATCACCAGGGAGAACTGGAGCAGACCCGTGCGCTGGCAACAGCCCTGATCGCCAGCTTCGAGGCGGCGATCGGCGACGGCAGGCCAGGCGGTAGGGAGCCCCTCGATGCGGTGCTGGTGGCGGCCTCCGGCTGTGGCCACACCCTCAAGCAGCTGCCGGAGCTGATCGGCCAAAGCTTTCGAGCTCCCGTGGCCGACATCCAGGAATTTCTGCACCGCGTCGGGCTGAGCGAGGCCTTTCAGGCGGCGCTGCAACCGCTGGCCCATCGGGATGGCCGCCCCGCCGACCAGGAACGGCCCCTGCGGCTGGCCTATCACGATGCCTGCCACATGCTCCACGGCCAGGGGCTGCAGCAGGAGCCGCGGGCCCTGCTGCGCCAGATCCCCCACGTGCAGATCGTCGAGGCCCGGGAGGCCGGGGTCTGCTGCGGCAGCGCCGGCATCTACAACCTGGTGCAACCCGAGGAGGCCGCCGCCCTCGGGCGCCTCAAGGCCGAAGACCTCAGCGGCACCGGCGCCGACCTGGCGGTGAGCGCCAACATCGGCTGCAGCCTCCAGATCCGCCGCCACCTGGAGGAAGCCTCCCAGGCCCTGGAGGTGGTGCATCCGATCGAGCTGCTGGAGCGCAGCGCCCGCGGTGGCCTCACCCAGCCCTGACGGCCAGGGGCCAGCCGCCGCCCCGGGTCGTCTGCTGAGCATCCTCGGGGTGGGCTTCGGCCTGGCCGGAGCCGTGGGCGGCACGATCGGGGCGGGCATCCTGCGCACCCCCGGGCTGGTGGCCTCCGTGCTGGGGGATCCCGGCCTGATCCTGGGCGCCTGGCTGCTGGGGGGCCTCTATGCCCTGCTCGGGGCGATCTGCGTGGCGGAACTGGCCGCCAGCCTCCCCCGGGCGGGCGGTTGGTATGTCTACGCCGAGCGGGCCTTCGGGACGGGGGCAGGCTTCCTGGTGGGCTGGATGGACTGGCTCGGGCACTGTGCCGGCCTCGCCTGGGTGGCGATCACCATCGGCGACTACGGCCAGGCCCTGCTGCCGCCGGCGCTGACGGCCGAGCGCCCCTGGATCAGCGCCGTCATCGGCCTGCTGGCCCTGGTGCTGTTCACCCTGGTTCAGCTGCCGGGCGTGCGCAGCGGCAGCGCCAGCCAGGAGCTGCTGAGTCTGCTCAAGGCCGGGGCCTTTCTAGGGCTGGTGGCCGCCTGCTTCCTGCTGCCGGTGCCCCCAATCACAGCTGAGGCCGGGGCCTGGCCAGCCACCGGGGGCCCCGGATCCGCACCCCTCAACGGCTCCCTCGCCCTGGGAGCGGTGGTCGCCCTGCAGGCCGTGATCACCACCTTCGATGGCTGGGCCAGTCCGATCTACTTCGCCGAGGAATTCAGCAGCCCCGCCCGCGACCTGCCCCGGTCCCTGGTCGGCGGTGTGCTGGTGGTGGTGGCCCTCTACCTGCTGATCAACGGGGCCCTGCTGCATGTGCTGCCCCTGCCGCAGCTGGCCGCCTCCCCCCTGCCGGCCGCCGATGCCGCCTCGGCCCTGGGTGGTCCGATCGGCGGGCAGCTGATCACGGGCCTGGCCCTGGTGTCGCTGCTGGGCCTGATCAACACGGTGGTGATGGCGGCGCCGAGGATCCTCTACGGCCTCAGCCGCGATGGCCTGTTCCCGGCCGTCGCCGCCGGAGTGAACACCGGCGGCACGCCCGTCCCCGCCCTGCTGCTCACCAGCGCCGCCGCCGGCGCCCTGCTGCTGAGCGGCTCCTTCAACCAGCTGCTGGCGATGGCGGCCGTGTTCTATGTCTGCCTGCCCCTGAGCGGCGTCGCCGCCCAGCTCTGGCTGCGGCGGCGGGAGCCGGAGCTGGCCAGGCCGTTCCAGACCTGGGCCTATCCGCTGCCGCCCCTGCTGATCGGGGCGGTGTCGGTGGCCTTTCTGGGGGCCGCCCTGATCAACGACCGGGACCACAGCCTGGCGGCCTTCGGCCTGATCGCATCCGGTCTGCCCCTGTTCTGGCTGTCGCGGCGCCTGGGCTGGATCCGGGCAGCGGCCGCCGAGGGGGCCTGACCTCAGGCGATCCCCTCCAGCAGCCGCCACACCTGATGCAGGGTCTCCGGGTCGCCGAGGTTGCCGGGGAAGGTCACCACCGGCAGGCGCGGCACCGGGGCAGCCGCGGGCGTCAGCACCAGCGAAAGACCGGGCAGCACCTGCCCCTGGAGGTCCACCGACGCCAGGTCGAGGCCATCGGCCAGCAGGGTGTGACTGGTGATGCCGCCCTTGCTGATCAGATAGCCGAGCCGAGGGGCCAGGCAGGCCGCCAGGCGGGCCATCAGGCCAGCCAGCACCAGGCCGAGCCGGCGGCGTTCGTCGGCGGAGGCGCAGCTGAGCTCACCCCGGCTGGTGAACAGCACCGGCGTCCTGTCGGTGGCCAGGCACGCCGCCAACGCAGCAGCCAGGGCCCGCTCGAGGGGTGCCAGGGCAGCTGGATCCCGATCCAGCCCCTGCAGCACCTGGTGCACGGGAATCTCCACCCCGGAGCAGGCGGGATCCGCCAGCACCACCGCCAGCTGCCGATCCGCCAGGGGCACATGGGAGCCCACCAGCACCAGCCCCGGCAGGGGCCGGCCCCTGTCCCGCCGCCGCAGGCCGGCCAGGCCTTCCGGATCGAGGGGCTGGGGTGGCAGGGGCACCAGTCCATTGAGCAGGCTGGCGGCCGACTGGATCAGGAACCGCCGCGGCCGACCCCAGCGCTCGCTGGCCGCTGGCGCCGTGAGCTCCCGCACCGCGGC
>JBEIQU010000183.1:0-4109 GCA_040376355.1 Prochloraceae cyanobacterium
ACGGCCTTGGCCCGCTTGATCGGCAGGTTGGCCACCAGGGCCGTCACCCTGTCCTCGGTTTCCAGGCTCACGTCGCCTTCCTCGAGGTCGATCTCCACGTAGCGGCTCACCACTTCGAGGATTTCCCGTCGCATCTGCTCGAGCAGTTCCGGGTTGAGATCGCTGCGGTCGTGGGCTAGCACCAACTGCAGCCGTTCGCGGGCGGTGGTGGCGCTGGCGGGCTGACGACCGAGCAGCTTGTTGACGAAATCGCGCAGGGTCATCGGCTCAGAAGATCTTGGTTTGCATCAGGCGGCCGAGCTTGGCCCGCAGGCCGCGCCGCACCTTGGCGGGATCGATCAAGGGCACCTCTTCACCGCAGACCCGGCGGGCGATGTTGCTGTAGGCCTGGGCGGCGGGTGACTGGCTGCCGTTGAGCGTGAGCGGTTCGCCGCGGTTGGTGCTCACGATCACCTGCTCGTCCTCCAGTACCAGCCCCAGCAGGGGCAGCGCCAGGATGTCGGTGACGTCATCCACCGCCAACATCTCCTGGTTGGCCATCATCTTCGGCCGTACCCGATTGAGCACCAGCTGAATCGGCTTGATGCCGCGGGTGTTCAGCAGGCCAATCACCCGGTCGGCGTCCCGCACGGCGGACACTTCCGGTGTGGTGATCACGATGGCTTCCTCGGCGGCGGCGGCGGCGTTCTTGAAGCCGTCCTCAATGCCGGCCGGACAGTCGATCAGCACGATGTCGAAGCTGTCGCGCAGCAGCGCCACGATCCGCTGCATGTCCTCGGGCTTCAGCCACTCCAGCATGCGGGGATTGCCGGCGGGCAGCAGCGCCAGATTCGGCTCCTGCTTGTGCTTCACCAGGGCCTGGTCGAGCCGGCAGCTCTCCGCCAGCACCTCCTGGGCGGTGTAGACGATCCGGTTCTCCAGGCCGAGCAGCAGATCGAGGTTGCGCAGGCCGAAGTCGGCATCCAGCACAGCGGTGCGCATGCCCTGCCTGGCCAGGGCGATGCCCAGGTTGGCGGTGAGGGTGGTTTTGCCCACGCCTCCCTTGCCTGAGCAAATCAAGATGGAGCGACTCCCCGAGGTGGTCACGGCACGGTCCGTAGTCGAGGCAGGTTAAGGCCATTTCCTGTCCTCGCATGGTGTTCCAGACACTGGGCAGGATTCGGCATGGCGCCTAGAACATCGGCATTCCCAGCACCGTCTTGCATGGCCGTTGACGCCTCCAGCCAGCGCCTGCTGGTGATGCCGGATGACGGCGGTGCGGCGGTGGTGGAGCTGATTGACCAGGCCCACCACCAGCTGTTGCTCAAGCAGTTCAAGCTGCAGAGCGATGCCGTGGAGCAGGCCCTCAAGCGCGCCCGCGAGCGGGGGGTGCAGGTGCGGGTGATGCTCAACCCCCACACCTCCGGTGGTGACCGCTGGAACGACGAGGCCTATGCCTTGTTGCAGGGCTGGGGCATTGAGGTGCTCTGGACCAGCGAATCGTTTCCGGTCACCCATGAGAAGTCGATGGTGATCGACCGCAGCGCCGTGCTGATCGCCACGTTCAATCTCTCCGATAAGTACTTCAACGAAACCCGCGACTACGGCGTGGTGAGCCATGACCCGGCGGTGGTGGAGCAGGTGATCGCCGGTTTCGAGGCGGACTGGCATCGCCAGTTCTTTGTGCCGAGGCTGGATGTGGGGCTGGTGTGGAGCAGTGCCCACAGCCGCGGGCAGATGGCCAAGGTGATTGATCGGGCCACCAAGACCCTTTGGATCCAGCACCCCAAATTTGTCGATGCGGTGATCCTTGAGCGCGTGGTGTCGGCTCGGGACCGGGGCGTGAAGGTGCGTGTGCTTTGCGGTGGCAAGCACGGCCTCAGCGACTGGGACGTCTACGACACCTTCAGCTCCCTACGGGTGCTGGAGCTGTGCGGGGTCAAGATCCGTCGCCAGAAACGCCCCAAGTTGCACGCCAAGTTGATCCTGGTGGATGGCAAAGCCGCCATGACCGGATCGATGAACATCGACCGCAGCGCCTTTGATGTGCGACGGGAGCTGGGCATCGAAGTGGATGCACCGCAGGTGGTGCAACGGCTGATCGACACCTTTGAGCGCGATTGGCGCGAGGCCAAGAAGTACAGCGCCCCCGACCCCCTCGATCCCACGTATCACGAAGCGGGTGAGCTGCCCCCCGATCCCCACTTTGTGCACAACTGATGGCTGCCAACCCCCCATCCCAGGAGCCGACCCCCGCCCCCAGTCACCTGGAGCTGTTCCTGGGCATGCAGCAGGTGGCCCTGTCCTCCTTCGGCGGTGGCCTCTCCGCCTGGAGTGAGCGGATTGTGGTGGAGCAGCGCCGTTGGATGGATGAGCAGGCGTTTCTCACCGGCCTCACCGTGGCGCGTCTGCTGCCGGGCCCCAACCAGATCAACATGGCCGTGTACATCGGCAGTCGGTTCCACGGCCTCAGCGGCGCCCTCGTGGCCCTGGCAGGCATGCTGCTGCTGCCCTTCAGCCTGCTGATGCTGTTGGGGCTGGCGTACTACTACTGGCGCGAGACGATGGTGGTGGATCGCCTCTTGGCGGGTGTGATCACCGCCTCGGCGGGCATGGCCCTATCGATGGGCTTCAAGATCGCCCACAGCTACAGCCGTGATCCGGTGGCCCTCGGCATCGCCGCGGCCAGTTTCTTGGCGATGGACCTCTTCCACGTGCACCTGATCCCCCTGGTGCTGGTGGCCGGACCGCTCGCCATGGCCTGGTACTGGCCCCGTCGGACCGCCCAGCCATGACGGCCCTGCTGGCCCATGTGCCCCACGTTTGCCTGAGCGAGCCGCTGGGGGACTGGCGCCACCTGCTAGCGGTGATCTGGGATTTCCTCAGCCTGTCGCTGTTTTCCCTGGGAGGCGGCAACACCCTGCTCAACGAGTACCACCACCTGGCGGTCGACAAGTACTGCTGGCTCAGCTCCCGCCAGTTCGCCGATATCTACGCCCTGGCGGAGGCGGCCCCGGGCCCCAGTTCGATGATCGTGGGCCTGATCGGCATGGGGGCCGCCGTGCATGAGGGCCCGCTCTGGGGGGTGTTGAGCGGTGTTTCGGCGGAGGCGGCCATCTTGCTGCCCTCCACCCTCTTGATGGTGGCCGCCTCCCTCAGTTGGAACCGGCTGCGGGAGGCTCCGGTGCGCATCGCCTTCGAGCGCGGCCTCGGCCCGATCACCCTCGGCATCCTGTTTGCCGTGGGTCTGAAGATCCTGCGCATCTCCGACCACGACACCCCGGCCTATGCGGTGTCGGCGGTGGTGTGCCTGCTGATGCTGCGCACGAGAATCTCGCCCCTGTGGTTCATGGCGGTGGCCGCTGGTCTGGGGCTGTTAGGCCTGGTGAACCGCTAGGGGTCGGCGGGCCATTGCGGATCCGCCGGTCGGATTGCGATGGCGCCGTTCTCCAGCAGGGCCTCCTCGCAGAAGCCCACCGGCGGTAGATCCTCCGGCCCCCGGGCCACGGCCGAGGCGATGCGCAGTTGCAACGGCCGCAGCTGCAGGGCCACGATCCGGGCGCCGTTATCCCCCTGGCTGCCGGCATGGGCCACGCCCCGCAGCCGGCCCCACACCCGCACATCGCCGCCTGCGGTGACCCGGGCCCCGGGGTTCACATCCCCCAGCACCAGCACCGAGCCCTCCACCTGCAGGTGATCGCCCGCCCGCAGGGTGCCGCGGTGAATGCTCAGTCGGGGAGGGGCTGCCGGGGCGGCTGGTGCACCGGAGGCCTCCGGTGCCGGCGGTGGATGCAGGGCCGTCTCCAGCCCCAGGGCTGCTGCGGGCACCAGGCTCAGCGGCTCACTGGCCTCCAGCCGACGCAGCGGTAGCCCCGCCTGCCCCAGGGTGGCGGCGATGGTGCGCAGCTCCGGCAGGGTCAGGGGGCGGTCGGTGCAGTCCAGCAGTGCCGGCCCAGGGCTGGGCTCAACCTCCAGCTGCTGTTGCACCTCCTCCAGGGCAGAACCGCGGGCCTCCGCCAGGGGGGCGAGCACGAAGCGATGGAGTGGGGGCTGCATGGCCCGCAACCTACGCAGGGTTGTCGCCGGATTCCAGCTCCAGCTCCCGGCGCAGGGCCGTGGTCACCTCAGGC
>JBEIQU010000019.1:0-13108 GCA_040376355.1 Prochloraceae cyanobacterium
CCGGGGTCATGGGCCGCCAGCAACCGGGCCGCGAAGCGCTGGGCCTGGGCCATCAACTCCGGAATCGGCTGGTAACTGCTGCCGTCGGCGCGCTGCAGCTGCAGGGCTTCGGGCTGCTCACGCCACAGCCGGTGCTGCTCCGGGAAGCGCTCGCGCACCTCGCTGCTGAGCATCCCGGTCCAAGGGGCGAGATCCACCTCCAGCAGATCGTCGTCGAGTTGGGGGAGCAGGCCGCCCCCCTGGGCCACCAGCAGGGTGTTGGCCGTGTCGCGGGCGCGCCGCAACGGTGAGCTGTAGGCGGCATCGAGCTGCAGCTCAGCCAGGGCAGCGCCGGTGGCCCTGGCCTGCTCCAACCCCGCTTCGGTGAGGCTGGAGAGGTCGTCCCGCCCCTGGATGCGGTGCTCCAGATTGAAGCTGCTGAGGCCATGGCGAACCAGCAGAATCCGGAGTGACACGGGGGCTCAAATCAGCAGAAGCCATCGTATGGGAGGGGTTTCTGCTGAGATGCTGAGCGCAGCCCCACCGCCCGAACCGCCCCCGTGACCCCAGGCAACCAACCCGGCCCGCGGGGGGATCAGCCGGCGACGCCCCGCTGGAAGCAGCTGCTGGCCCTGCTGAGCCTGGCCCTGAGCCTGCTGCTCTGGTTGAACGGTCTGCTGGACAGCCTCAGCCGCCCCTCCGTGGGGAATGCCCTCAACCGGCGCCAGCTGGAGCTGGCGGTGTTGGCCGAACCCAGCCTCCCTGCCCCCTGGCGCCCCCTGCTGGCGGGATCCCAACCGCGCCAGGCCCTGGCGGAGGCCCTGCGTGGGGAGGTGAGCCGCAGCGCGGAAGCCGGCAACCCCGCCCCGGCCTCCCTGCAGCTGCTGGAGCAGGGGCTGAACCGGCTCCAGAGCGGCCAGGCCGACCAGGCCCGTGCTCCGCTGGAGCGACTGCTGGCGGAGACCCCGACGGGGCAGCGCCAGGAACGGCGCCTGGCGGAGGCCCTCCTGCAACCCCAACGGCCGGCGGTGCAGGCCGAAAGCCACCGCGCCGCCCTGCGGCTGGTGGCGGTGACCGTGGGTCCCGCCGTGGTGCTGCTGCTCGGCATCGCCCTAGTGCTGCGGGAGCTCTGGCAGCGCTGGCGCGGCCGCAGCCCGGAGGCACCGCCCCTGCAGGGCCCGGCCCTCGGTGGCCTGGATGTGGTGCTGCTGATCGCCGGTGGCTTCGTGGTGGTGGGGGAACTGCTCACCCCGCTGCTGGTGGCGCCCCTGCTCAACGGCCTGCTCACCGCCCAGGCCATCGCCAGCCCCCTGCGGGAGGGGCTGAGTGTGCTGGGGCTTTACCTGGCCCTGATGGCCGGCCCGTTGCTGATCCTGGTGGCGATGCTCCGGGGCCTGGGGCCGGCGCCGGAGGGGGGCTGGCTGCAGTTCCGCTGGCGGCCCGTAGCCAGTGCCCTGCGCCGCGCCCTGCGCACGTTGCTGATGGTGCTGCCCCTGGTGAGCCTGGCGGGTTGGCTGCTGGAGCGCCTCTGGCGTGAGGCCAGCGGCAGCAACCCCCTGCTGGAGCTGGTGCTAAACAGCCACAACCTGCCGGCCCTGGCCTGCTTTGGCTTCACCGCGGTGGTGCTGGCACCGCTGTTTGAGGAAACGATCTTCCGCGGCGTGTTGCTGCCGGTGGCGGCGCGGCAGCTGGGGCCCGGCTGGGGCGTGCTGATCAGCGCCGCGGTGTTCGCCGTGGCCCACCTCAGCCTGGGGGAACTGCTGCCCCTGCTGGTGTTGGGCCTGGGGCTGGGCTGGCTGCGCTGGAGCGGCGGGCGGCTGGGGAGCTGCGTGTTGATGCATGCCCTGTGGAACGGGCTCACCTTCAGCAATCTGGTGCTGCTGGGCTGGTAGGTCTGCAATGGCCAACGGCCCCTTGCTGGGGGCCTGGGCCCATGGTTCACTTGCGAAGCTCCCCCCCCAGCCGTGGTCGCCGTTCCGGTTCAGCAGCCCTCCCAGGGGCAACGGAGCCAGGCCCGCCGGCCGCTGGAGCTGATTCAAGGATCCCTCTCGGCCAACAGGGCCGACCGGCGCTCTCCCTGGCTTGGAAACCTGCATCGCATCGCCGATGGCAGCCTGTTGGGGCTGGGGGTGGCCGTGCTGGGCCTGAGCGCCCTGACACTGCACTGGCAGGGGCAGTGGACCCGCAACTTTCAGCAACTGGAGGCCTCCCAGCGCCTGGAGCACCGCCTGCAGGAGTCGGCGGCCGTGCTGGAGCAGCACCATCTCACCATGACCGGCAAGCCCACCCTGCTGGAGCCCACCAGCAGTGAAAAGTTGGTGTATCTGGATCCCCCCGGGGCCAGCCAGCCCAGTGGCTTCCGCTCCTTTCTGGCCCAGGTCAACCCCCGTGTGATCCTGCCGGGGTACTGAGGGTGGTGCACGGTTTGGAGGGTCGCCGGCCAGCGGCACGCAGCAGCGGCACCCCAGGCCGCTCCCGGCGCGTGCTGACGTTCCAGCCGATCCCGGCCAGGCGGCTGTGGCTGGTGTACCTGCTGCTGGCGGCGGGCTTGGGGGGCCTGGCCCTGCGCCTGGCCTGGGTGCAGCTGGTGCAGGGCAACGAATTGCTCACCCGGGCCCGGGCGGTGCAGACCCAGACCATCTCTCCCCTGGGGCGCCGGCGACCGATCGTCGACCGCCAGGGGCGGCTGGTGGCCCTGGACGAGGAGCGCTTCACCCTTTGGGCCCACCCGCGCTATTTCGCCTTCCCCGGGGATGACATCGGCCGGCTGCGCAGCCCCCTGGACGTGGCCCGCAAGCTCTCGGCGGTGCTGGCCCTGCCCATGGCCGATCTGGTGCGCAGCCTGGATGGCCGCAAGTCGGGGGTGAAGCTGGCCACCGACCTCGACCCGGAAACCGCGCAGCGAGTGCGCAACCTGGGCATCAGCGGCCTCGACCTGGAGGCCTATCCGCAGCGCGTCTACCCCCAGGGGGGCCTGTTCGCCAACGTGGTGGGCTTCCTCAACCTGGAGCGGGTGGCCCAGGCGGGCCTGGAACAGAGCCGCGACCGCGACCTCCGCCGCCATGAAGCCACCCGCAGCCTGCGGCGCGGTGCCGATGGCACGCCTCTGCCCGACGGCCTGCGGGCGGGGGTGCTCTATGGCGACGACCTCCGCCTGCAACTCACGTTGGATGCCCGGCTGCAGCAGGTGGCCCAGCTGGCCCTCAGCAAGCAGGTGCAGCAGTGGCAGGCCAAACGCGGCGTGGCCCTGGTGATGGACGTGCGCAACGGCGAGCTGCTGGCGCTGGCCTCCACCCCCACCTACAACCCCAACAAGTTCTGGAGCTACAAACCCGGCCTGTTCCGCGAATGGTCCGTGCAGGACCTCTACGAACCGGGCTCCACCTTCAAGCCGATCAACCTGGCCATCGCCCTCCAGGAGAAGGCGATTGACCCGGCCGGCAAGGTCAGTGACTCCGGCCAGCTGACCATTGGCGGCTGGCCGATCTTCAACCACGACCGCAAGGGCAACGGCGTCATCGATTTCCCCACGGTGCTGCAGGTGTCGAGCAACGTGGGCATGGTGCAGGCCATGCGCCGCGTCAAGCCGACGCGCTTCTGGCACTGGCTGCACACCCTCGGCATCGACAGCACCCCCGACACGGATCTGCCGGGGGCCCAGGCGGGACAGCTCAAGACCCTCGAGGTGTTCCGCACCCAGCCGATCGAGCCGGCCACCGCGGCCTTCGGCCAAGGGTTCAACCTCACCCCGCTGAAACTGGTGCAGCTGCACGCCATGCTCGCCAACGGCGGCCGGCTGGTGAGCCCCCACATCACCCGCGGCCTGCGCTCCGGTGAAGACCTGGCCACCGCCCCCCCGGCCTCCGGACTGCAGTTGTTCCGCCCGGAGATCACCCAGACGGTGCTGAATTGGATGGAGACCGTGGTGGAGAAGGGCAGCGGCAAGGGGGTACGAATCCCTGGCCACCGCATCGGTGGCAAGACCGGCACCGCCCAGAAGGCTGAAAACGGCGTCTATATCCCGGGGGCCCGGATCACCAGCTTCGTGGCCCACCTGCCGATCAACGATCCCCGTTATGTGGTGCTGGTGGTGGTGGATGAGCCCAAGGGGGGCAACGCCTACGGCTCCACCGTGGCGGTACCGGTGGCCCGGCAGATCATCGAGGCACTGCTGGTGATTGAAAAAATCCCCCCCACTCGACCGACGGCCGCCGCTATCCCCAACACCGCCAACAAGCCCAAGCGAACCTGAGCTGCCCCGACGGAAGCCCCATCACCGCTTGATAACAGAGCGGGCCGGCCAGGGTTGCGCTGGCTACGTTGTGCCCAACTCCGGGGCCCGCATGGCCAATCTTCTCGATCAGCTGGCCGCCATGACAGTGGTGGTCGCCGACACGGGTGATATCGACGCCATCCGCCAGTTCACCCCGCGGGACGCCACCACCAACCCCTCGCTGATCCTGGCGGCCGCCCAGATCCCCGCCTACCAGAACTTGATCGATGCCTCCCTGCGGGAATCCCGCGACGTGTGCGGCGGTGAGGCCCCTGCCGAAGAGGTGGTGCGCGAGGCCCTCGATGAGATCTGCGTCACCTTCGGCAAGGAGATCCTCAAAATCGTGCCGGGCCGCGTCTCCACCGAAGTGGATGCCCGCCTGAGCTACGACACCGAGGCCACCATCACCAAGGCCCGCAAGCTGATCGGCCTCTACCGCCAGGCGGGCATCCCCCGGGAGCGGGTGCTGATCAAGATCGCCTCCACCTGGGAGGGGATCAAGGCCGCGGAGGTGCTGGAGAAGGAGGGCATTCACTGCAACCTCACCCTGCTGTTCAGCTTTGCCCAGGCGGTGGCGGCGGCGGAGGCGGGCGTAACACTGATCTCCCCGTTCGTGGGCCGCATCCTTGACTGGTTCAAGAAGCACACCGGCCGCGACAGCTACCCCGGCCCCGAGGATCCGGGGGTGGTGTCGGTGACCCAGATCTTCAACTACTTCAAGACCTACGGCTACAAAACCGAGGTGATGGGTGCCAGCTTCCGCAACATCGAGGAGATCATCGAGCTGGCGGGCTGCGATCTGCTCACCATCTCACCGGCCCTGCTGGACCAGCTGCGCCAGACCCAGGGGGAACTGAACCGCAAGCTGAACCCCTTCGATCCGGCCCCCACCGAGCAGCAGTTGCACCTGGATCGGCCCGGTTACGAGGCGATGATGGCCCAGGACGCGATGGCCACCGAGAAGCTGGACGAAGGCATCCGCGGCTTCAGCAAGGCGATCGAAACCCTTGAGGCCCAACTGGCCCACCGGCTGGGGGAACTGGAGGGGGCCCAGGCCTTCCAGCACGCCGCCCAGGAGATCTTCCTGCTCAACGACCTCGACGGCGACGGCTGCATCACCCGCGAGGAATGGCTGGGCAGCGATGCGGTGTTCGATGCCCTCGATACCGACCACGACGGCCGGCTGCTGCCTGCGGATGTGCGCGGCGGGCTGGGGGCAGCCCTGGCCATTAGCGCCTCTTAACCCCTCTGCCCCAGACTGGCCACGCCGCTCTTCTCCGCCGTTGAACGCCCTCGACACCATGCGCGCCCTGGCCAGCAAGGGCGAAGTGCTGCAGATCCCCGCCGGCCAGCTGATCTTCAGCTCCGGCGAAACCGGCGACTGCATGTTCGGGGTGCTGGAGGGCAGCGTTGAGCTGAGCTGGAACGAAGAGACCGGCCACGAGATCATCCAGGCGGGTGATGTGTTCGGCGCCGGTGCCCTGGTGACGCCGGAGCATCGGCGTTACGGCAATGCCAAGGCCATCAGCGACTGCCAGCTGCTGATGATGAACCGTGAAAAGTTCCTGTTCGCCGTCCAAGAATCGCCGATGTTCGCCATCGAGCTGCTGGGCTCGATCGACCAGCGGCTGCGGCAACTGAAGGACTGCACCAAGGTGAGCTGAGACTCAGCCCCGCTGGAACAGCAAGCGCTTGATCACCCGCTGGGCGATGTCGCCATAGCCCATCTCTCCCGAGAGAATCTGGGCGATGCGCTGCGGGGCCGTGGGGCGCTTGATGCCGATCTGATAGCCCACCTTTGGCACCCGATAGAACACCTGGGCGATGCGGCGACCCCAGGCCATTGAGTCTCCCCAGGCGCTGCGCATGCTGGTGCTGTAGCCCTCCAGGGCCGCCAGGGCGCCGGGTCCGTCGCCTTGGCCCTCCGCCACGAGATAGCGATCGAGGGCCTCGGCCGCCTGCACACCACTGAGCAGGGCCGGCCGCAGGCCCTCCGCCAGGAAGGGGTCACACAGCGAGGCCGCATCCCCCACCGCCACGGCGCCGCCGCCGGCATGCAGGGGATGGTGGCCATCCCACACCCGCAGCGGTGAGCGCACCCGCAGGCCCGCATCGGCGGGCAGCCCCAGGCTGGGGAGCAGCTGAGCCAGCACCGCATCGGCATCCGCCGCCTCGCGCCCCACGAACGTGCCCACCCCAATGCTGTAGCCCCCGCGGCGCGGGAAGGCCCAGCAGAAGCCATGGCGCACCAGGCCGAACTCAAACCGGGCCGTATCGGGCTCCAGCACCTCCGCCTCCACCTCCGCCGCCACGGCGGCAGCAAACCGGGGCCGCTCCGGACCGAGCCCCAGGGCCTGGGCCAGCCGGGAGCTGGAGCCATCCGCCACCACCACGGCTCGGCCGTGGTAGCGATGCCCCCCTGCCTCCACACACCAGCGGTCGCCATCCCGCTGGATCGTCTCCACCGCGGCTGCCTCGATCAACTCGGCACCGGCGGCCACCGCCTGCTCCACCAGGTAGGCATCCAGCCGGGAGCGCTGCACGATCCAGAAGGGGGAGTCCCCCGGCAGCTCGGCAATCACGGGATCCTCCAGGCACCAGGTGAAGCGCACCCGCGCAATCACTTGATCCACCACGGGCTGGAGGTCGAAATCAAACCAGCGCTGCACCGAGGCGGCCATCCCCCCCCCACAGGGCTTCAACCGCGGCAACCGCTCCCGCTCCAGCAGCAGCACCCGATGGCCGCGGCGGGCGAGGTGATAGGCGGCGGAGGCACCGGCGGCGCCGGCGCCCACCACGATCACGGCGAAGGGGGTCACGCCGCTCGCTCAGACCTTGAGGATGTCGGCTTCCTTCTCGGCCAGCAGCTTCTCGATCTCGGCGATGAACTTGTCGGTCAGCTTCTGCACCTTGTCCTGCTCATCACGGCTCTGATCCTCGGAGTACTCGCCGTCCTTCTCTTGCTTCTTCACCTTGTCGATGGCATCGCGGCGGATGTTGCGCAGGGCCACCTTGCCCTCCTCGGCGTACTTGGCCGCCAGCTTGCACAGCTCCTTGCGGCGATCCTCAGTGAGGGGCGGGATGTTGATGCGGATCAGCTTGCCATCGTTGTTGCAGGTGAGGCCCAGATCGCTCATGGAAATCGCCTTCTCGATCACCCCCAGGGACCCGGCATCAAAGGGCTGCAGCTGGATGGTGGAGGAATCCGGCGTGGTGATCGTCGAGAGCGATTTCAACGGCATCTCCGAGCCGTAGTACTCCACCTGGATCTTGTCGAGCAGGGAGGCGTTAGCCCGGCCGGTGCGAATGGTGTTGAAGGTGCGCTGGGTGGCATCCACCGACTTGCGCATGCTGGCTTCGAGATCCATGGCGGGTGACAGGGGGAGCAGACGAGAGGGAGTGAACGACCGGTGACGCCGGGCGGGACGACGTCAGACCGCCGGCAGGATGCTGGTGCCGATCGGTTCACCGCGCACGGCACGGCCAATGTTGCCGGCGCCGAACAGATCAAACACCACGATCGGAATGGCGTTGTCCTTGCACAGGGCGATGGCGGTGCTGTCCATCACCTCCAATTCACCGCTGAGCACATCCAGGAACGACAGGCTCTCGTAACGGACCGCGTCGGGGAACTTGTTGGGGTCCTTGTCATAAACCCCATCCACCTTGGTGGCCTTGAACACGACGTCGGCGCCGATCTCCGCGGCCCGCAGGGCGGCGGTGGTGTCGGTGGTGAAGAAGGGATTACCGGTGCCGGCCGCGAAAATCACCACCCGCCCCTTCTCCATGTGGCGGATCGCCTTGCGGCGGATGTAGGGCTCGGCCACCTCCTGCATCGAGATGGCGCTCTGCACCCGGGTGGGCACGCCGGCGCGCTCGAGGCCGTCCTGCAGGGTGATGGCATTCATCACCGTGGCCAGCATGCCCACGTAGTCGGCGGTGGCCCGATCCATGCCGGCGGCGGAGCCCTTGAGGCCCCGGAAGATGTTGCCGCCCCCCACCACGATCGCCAGCTGGGTGCCGTCGGCCACGCAGGCCGCCACGTCCTGGGCGATGGCACTGACGATGGCGGGGTCGATGCCATACCCCTGCTCACCCATCAGGGCTTCGCCGCTGAGCTTGAGCAATACGCGCTGGTAGCCCATCCGTTCGCGCTTGCACGTCAGTCGGCCGAACAGTAGCAAGCGTCTGCGGTCTTGCCCCGTCGGCACGGGCCCGCTTGACTGCCTCCAAACCAGGTTGAGGTCAGCGGCCATGCAGGAAGCCCAGACCGGTCCGCGCCGCAGTGATCTGCTGGCCCGCCTCACCCTCTCGGCCCTGGATCAGCTGGCGGAGGACCCCAGCTGCTGGCGGGAGCCGATGGTGCACCGCGCCCTGCTGGTGAGCGGCCTCTCGGTGCTGATCAGCAGCCTGGCGGTGGTGGAGAACGGCGGGGCCTAAACGGCTCTTAAAACTCGATGCCGGCCTGGGCCTTCACCCCCTGCTCCCGGAAGGGGTGGCGCACCAGCTTCATCTCCGTGACCAGATCGGCCCGCTCCAGCAGGGCCGGCGGAGCCCCGCGGCCTGTCAGGGCCACATGGGTGAGCGGCGGGCGCAGGGCGAGGCCCTCCAGCACCTGCTCCACGGCGAGGTACCCCAGCTTCAGGGCCACATTCACCTCGTCGAGCACCACCAGCTTGCGGTCCCCATCGGCCAGGTAGTCGCAGGAGCGCTGCCAGGCCTGCTGCACCAGCTCGCGGTCCCGTTCCCGGTCCTGGGTTTCCCAGGTGAACCCCTCCCCCAGGGCATGCCAGTGCAGGGCCTCCCCGAACAGCTCCAGGGCCTTGGCCTCCCCCGGGTGCCAGCCCCCCTTGATGAACTGCACCACCGCCACCCCCTCGCCGTGGCCAAGGGTGCGCAGCACCAGCCCAAGGGCGGCGGTGGTCTTGCCCTTGCCGTCGCCGGTGAACACCAGCACCAGGCCCTTCTCCAGGTTGCGCTCCCCCACCCGCTGTTGCTGCACCTCCCGGCGCCGGGCCATGCGCTTGCGGTAGGCCTCAGAGCTGGCCTCCGGCGCCAGGTCGCCGCCCATGCCCAGCTCGCTGGCCGCCCGGTCGAGCGCGGAATCGGGGGAGGTGGTCATCGGGATCCTGCAGATCCGCAGCAATCTGGCGCGTTCAGGCGGCCCGTGATCGGGCCAGGGCCGCATCCACCGCCTGCTGCTGATCGCGGCGGGTGATCCAGTGGTGATAGGTGCGGGTGTGGATCGCCACGGAGTGGCCCATCATCCGGGCCGCCACCGTGTCGGGCAGGCCGATGTGAATGGTGCGCACCGCCCAGGCGTGGCGCAGGTCGTACGGGGTGAGGGGCAGCTCGTAGCGGCGAAACTGCTCGGCCACGCGGCGGCCCACCTGCTGCAGGGTGGTGCGCCGCAGGTCAGTGGTCACCGCCGGCAGCAGGCTGCGGTCGTGCCCCAGCCGGGGCAGCTCGAAGCGTTCCACCCACTCCGGCTGGAACGGCCACACCTGGTGTTCACCGGTCTTGCTAGTGGGCAGCACCCGCAGCACCCGATCGCCGCCGGAGGCCAGGGCGGAGAGGTCGGTGAAGAACACTTCGTGGTTGCGCAGGCCATAGGTGGCCATCAGCCCGTAGGCCAGGCGCCAGGCGGGATTGGGGATGCGCTCGATCCACGTGAGGATTTGCCCGTCGCTGGGCAGTTGCCGGAACTGGGCGGCATGCAGGCCATAGCCACCGGCCCGCTCCCCCCAGTCCGCGGGCAGGGCCAGGCCCTCCTGGCGTGCCAGGGCCGCCAGGGCCGTGCCGCACTGCTGGCGGCCACGGCTGGCCAGGGGGTAGCTCTCCAGCACCAGCTCCAGCAGCGGCACCCCCAGGGCCAGCCCCTGCTGCTCCGCCAGCCGTTGCAGCCGCCGCAGGTAGGGCCGGTAGGCGCTCGTCCAGGTGGTGCGACAGCCGGAGGGATTGCGGCGCCGCCGCGGATCGGCGAAGAACACCTGCTCAAAGCGCAGCACCGCCGCCTGGGGGTCGAGGCCCCGGCCAGGGCGCAGCCCTCCGGCAGTGGCGATCTCGATGGGCCCAGCGCTGGCCACTCCCCAGCTGGCCCAATCAAAGCTGTGCTGCTGCAACTGCTGCTGCACCCGCCGCAGGCGGCTGCGGGCCTCCTCCAGCCCCGGCCCATCCGCCGCCAGGCCCAGGCTGATGCGCTGCACCCGAAAGCGCTCCCCCCCCTGCCGGCAGGGCAGGGGGCCCCGCAGGCCCAAGCGCTGGCCGCGGCGCTCCAGCCGCAGGGCCACCCCCCCTTCCGCCAGCAGGGCGTTGTGGGCGCGAATCGCCCCATCCAGGGGATGGGGGTCGGTGGCGAGGGCCTGGGGGTCTGCTGCGGCCATGCCGAAGCGGCGCCGGTGCAACGGCTGAGGTGCCGACCCTATCGAGCCGAAACAGGAACGGCCAGGGCTGAGGCGGCAGCGTTACGCTCGGCTCCATTGCTTGTCTGAACCCCCGGCATGGCCAAGGTCGGCGTGCTGTTGCTGAACCTCGGCGGCCCTGAACGCATTCAGGATGTCGGTCCGTTCCTCTACAACCTGTTCGCCGATCCGGAGATCATCCGGCTGCCGAACCCGGCTCTGCAGAAACCGCTGGCCTGGCTGATCAGCAGTCTGCGGGCGGGCAAGTCCCAGGCGGCCTACCGCTCCATCGGCGGCGGTTCACCCCTGCGCCGCATCACCGAGCAGCAGGCCCGCGAACTGCAGAGCACCCTGCGCCAGCGCGGCATCGAGGCCACCAGCTACGTGGCCATGCGCTACTGGCACCCCTTCACCGAATCCGCCGTGGCCGACATCAAGGCCGACGGCATTGATGAGGTGGTGGTGCTGCCGCTCTACCCCCACTTCTCGATCAGCACCAGTGGCTCGAGCTTCCGGGAGCTGCAGCGGCTGCGCCAGGGGGATCCGGCCTTCTCCCGGCTGCCGATCCGCTGCATCCGCAGCTACTTCGACGACCCCGGCTACATCGGCGCCATGGCGGAGCTGATCGCCCGGGAAATCCAGGCCTGTCCGGACCCCGCCCAGGCCCATGTGTTCTTCAGCGCCCACGGCGTGCCCAAGAGCTATGTGGAGGAGGCGGGTGACCCCTACCAGGCGGAAATCGAAAGCTGCGCGCGGCTGATCATGGAGCGGCTCCAGGCCGACCTGGGCCACGCCAACCCCTACACCCTGGCCTACCAGAGCCGTGTGGGCCCGGTGGAATGGCTGAAGCCCTACACCGATGACGCCCTGCACGAGCTCGGAGCCGCCGGGGTCAAAGACCTGGTGGTGGTGCCGATCAGCTTCGTGAGCGAGCACATCGAAACGCTCGAGGAGATCGACATCGAGTACCGGGAAATCGCCACCGAGGCCGGCATCACCAACTTCCGCCGCGTGCCCGCCCTCGACACCACCCCCAGCTTCATCCAGGGGCTGGCCAACCTGGTGCAGCAGGCCCTCGAGGGCCCCGAGGTGAATCTCGACCAGGCCGCAGCCCTGCCCACCCAGGTGAAGCTCTACCCCCAGGACAAATGGGCCTGGGGCTGGAACAACAGCTCCGAGGTGTGGAACGGGCGCTTGGCGATGCTTGGTTTCTCCGCTTTCCTGCTGGAACTGCTGAGCGGCCGTGGCCCGCTGCATTCGCTGGGATTGCTCTAGGCGCACTGCCGGCGTCACCGCCGCCGCCTGGCTGTGGGCGCCGGTGGTGCTGGCGACCCCCGTGGGGGCAGAACCGCGCTGGCGCCAGGGGGTCTTTCCCGTGGCCCACTTCTCGGGCTACACCAGCCACTTCGGCACCCGCATCGGGCCAGGGGGCACCCCGGAACCGCACCACGGGCTGGATATCGCCGCACCACTGGGCTCCCCCATCCGCAACTGGTGGGGGGGGCGCGTTCAGGAGGTGATCCGCGACGGCGGCTGTGGCCTGGGGCTGGTGATCGTCTCCGGACCCTATGAACACCTGTATTGCCACCTGGCCGGCTCGGTGGACGGCGGCCTGTACCGCAGCGGTGCCGTGGCCCTGGCGGTGGGGAGCCCCGTGCGCGGCGGCCAAGTGATCGGCCATGTGGGCCTGTCGGGGCGCACCAGCGGACCGCATCTGCACTGGGGCATCCGCCACGGGGGCCGCTGGCTCAACCCGGCGGCGATCCTGCGGGCCATGGCGGCGGCACTTTCCAGGGCCAGACCTTAAGTTGGGTCATGGAGTTGCCTGCTGCTCGCCGCTGTCGTGACCGTTACGTCCGCCTCGCCAACGGCCGCCCAAGCAGCCGGATCCCCATCCTCCGCGGCTGAGGCCAAGTCACCCCAGCGGGTGAACGGCGGCTACGCGCTGATGGACAGCCTGCGCCGCCACGGCGTGCGCCACATTTTTGGCTATCCAGGCGGGGCGATCCTGCCGATCTACGACGAGCTGCACAAGGCGGAATCCCGCGGCTGGCTCCAGCACATCCTGGTGCGTCATGAACAGGGCGGCACCCACGCCGCCGACGCCTACGCCCGCGCCACCGGCCAGGTGGGTGTGTGCTTCGGCACCTCCGGCCCCGGCGCCACCAACCTGGTCACCGGCATCGCCACCGCCCACATGGACTCCGTGCCCATGGTGGTGATCACCGGGCAGGTGCCCCGTGCCGCCATCGGCACCGACGCCTTCCAAGAAACCGACATCTTCGGCATCACCCTGCCGATCGTGAAGCACTCGTGGGTGGTGCGCGACCCCCGCGACATCGGCCGCATCGTGGCTGAGGCCTTCCTAATCGCCGCCAGCGGCCGCCCCGGACCGGTGCTGATCGACGTACCCAAGGACGTGGGTGTCGAGGAATTCGACTACATCCCGGTGGAG
>JBEIQU010000065.1:0-8116 GCA_040376355.1 Prochloraceae cyanobacterium
CACAGCAGCTGCCAGGCCTTGCGGCTCACCGGATCACCGCCCTGCAGCTTCACCACCTCCTCCCGGCTGGTGGTTTGGAAGGCCTCGTCGTCGTCGAAGCGAGCCTTGGCCTGGCGGTAGAAGGCCACCAGGTCGCCCAGGTCCACCGCATCGGCGGTGTCCAGGGCCTGGGGTGCCACCTGCTTGAGGTGGGTGATCAACATGCCGAACTGGGTGCCCCAGTCGCCCACGTGGTTGAGGCGCAGCACCGGGTGGCCGCGGAACTCCAGCACCCGCGCCAGGGAGTCGCCAATGATCGTGGAGCGCAGGTGCCCCACGTGCATCTCCTTGGCGATGTTGGGGCTGGAGAAATCCACCACCACCGGCTCCGGAGCAACGCCGCTTTGCTCAGCGGCGGTGGGCACCCCCAGGCGCGGATCCCCCAGCCGCCGCTGCACCTCCGCCGCCAGCCGCTCGGGGCGCAGGGTGAGGTTGATGAAGCCGGGGCCGGCGATCTGGGGCTCCAGGCACAGCGCCGTGAAGGCGGCGTCCCCCTGCAGCTGCTCCACGAGCGCCGCCGCAATCGCCCGCGGGGCCTGACCCAGGGGTTTGGCCAGGGGCAGGGCCCCGTTGGCCTGGAAATCACCGAATTCCGGCTTGCTGGCCGGGGCCAACTGTGGATCCAAGGGCTGACCGGCCGCCAGAGCCGCTTCCGCCGCCTGCGGGAAGGCCCGTTCCATCGCCGACCGCAGCTGAGCTTCGAGGGTCTGGGCGATCCGCAGCATGGAATCCGAGTGCCGCCAGGGCGGCCTGAGCTGTTTCCGATCATCCCCCCCAGCCGGAGGTACCCCTCAGGGCTCGAAACGCATGCTCAGGTCCAGCCAGGGGCTGCGGGTGATCGGGGCACTGGTGGAAATCAGATCGATGCCGGTGGCGGTGTAGGCCCGCAGCTGGTCCGGTTGCACGCCCGAGGCCTCCAGCACGACCCCTTGGCCACCGGGGCGAACCGCAGCCGCAGCCCGCAGCTGGGGCACCAGCTCCCCCAGGGCAGCGGGGCTGAATTCATCCAACAGCACCCCATCGGCGCCGGCGGCCACCGCTGCCAGGGCCTCCGTGGCGGTTTCCGCCTCCACGATCACCCGGGCCGGCCAGGGGGCCTGGACCCGCACCGCTGCCACCGCCGCCACCACACCGCCGCTCCAGGCCAGGTGGTTTTCCTTGAGCATGGCCGCGTCGTCGAGGCCGAGGCGGTGGTTGAGGCCGCCGCCGCAGCGCACGGCGTACTTCTCCAGCTGGCGCAGGCCTGGGGTGGTCTTGCGGGTGTCAGCCAGGCGAACCCCGGTGCCCTCCAGCTGTTGCACCAGCGCCGCGGTGGCGGTGGCCACCCCGGACAGGCGCATGGCCAGGTTGAGGGCGGTGCGCTCCACCGCCACCAGGGCACTGGCCAGGCCCTCCAGCTCGAGCAGGCGCTGGCCGGGCTCCACCGGCTGCCCCTCGCCCACCAGCAGCCGCACCTGGCCCTGGGGATCGAGCTGATGCAACAGCGACTCGAGCAGCACACCACCGCAAAACAGCCCCGGTGCCTTAGCCAGCCAATGGGCATGGCCGCGCCGATCCCCCAAGGCCGGCGCGCTCAGGTCGCCGCGGCCGATGTCCTCCTGCAGCCAGGCCTGCAGCTGGGCGCGCAACTGGGGGGTGAGCACCAAAGTGGCGGTCATTAGAGCCAGTGGGTGCCAGAGAACTCCAGAGCTTCCACCGAAGGCCAGGCCCCCCAGCCCAACAGGATCCTGTTGAGACGGTCCATCAACGCGGGGCCAGCCTGCAGGGCCTGCCGTGCAGCCCACTCCGCCTCATTCACGTCAGCCTCCGGCAGATCCAGAGCCTCCAGCAGGCGACGATAGGCTCCGCGCTCGGCGACATTGATGGGACTGTTGTCGGCAGGATCACTGCTGCTGCAGACCATCTCAAAGGCGAGCTTGACCATCGCCTGGCGCTGATCATGGCCGCTCAGCTGTTCCACCAGCTGCTCGAGATCCAGGGAGTCCTCCGCCACCAGTGCCGACACCGCAGCGGCGGGATCGACACCCGGCAGCACACGAGCAGCCAGGCGGCTCAACAGCTCCCGTTCCTCCTGATCAAAGACCCCATCCACACAGGCCACCCAACAGAGCAGCCGAAGTTGCGCCTGCTGCGATGGATGCAGACCGGACAGGGGATCAGCCATGACGAAAACGGCAAGACCCCCTCATTGTGTGGCGATGAGGCAACACGCTCATTTGCCGATGCAGAAACGGGAGAAGACCCGATCCAACACCGCCTCGCTCACCTCCTTGCCGGTGATCTCACCCAGGGCGCGCACGGCGGCCCGCAGGTCGATGGTCCAGAAATCCCAGGGCAACTGTTGCTGAGCCGCCTCCAGGCTCCCCTGCAGGCTGCGGGCCGCCGCCGCCGCCAGATCCTGTTGACGGCGGTTCAACGCCACCTGCAGGCCCTGCACATCACCGTGGCCGCAGCGCCGCAGCAACAGCTGCTCCAGCTCTTGCAGGCCGCTGCCGCTCAGGGCACTGATGCACACCTCCGCCTGGGGGGCTGGCGCCCTGCCCGCTGCCAACTGGTCCGCCTTGTTGCCCACGACCAGCAGCGGCACGCCCTGGGGCACGGCATCGCGCAGCCGTTGATCCTCCCCATCCCAGCCGGCAGGCAGATCAAACAGCAGCAGCACCGCATCGGCGGACTGCAGGGCCGCACGGCTGCGCGCGATGCCCAGCTGCTCCACCCGGTCATCGGTGGCGCGGATGCCGGCGGTGTCCAGCAGGGTCAGGGGCACCCCCTGCAGCACCAGCTCGCTCTCCACCAGATCACGGGTGGTGCCGGGCAGGTCGGTCACGATCGCCCGCTCGCTGCGACTGAGCCGGTTGAGCAGGCTGCTCTTGCCCACATTGGGCCGACCGACGATCGCCACCTGAAGGCCATCGCGCAGCAGCTGACCGCGCTCGCCATCGGCCAACAACTGGTGCAGCTCTGCCTGCACAGCCACCAGGGCCGTGGCCACGGCGGTGCCATCCAAGGGGGGCAGGTCGTCCTCGAAATCCACCCGCGCCTCCAGCTCCGCCAGCTGATCCAACAACCGCTCCCGCAGGGCTGCGATGCGCTGCTCCAGGCCGCCATCCAGGCCGGCCATGGCCAGCTGGGCCGCACGGCGGCTGCGGGCCGTGACCAACTCACTGACCGCCTCGGCGCGGGTGAGATCCAGGCGGCCGTTGAGAAAAGCCCGCTGGCTGAACTCCCCGGGTAGGGCCCGCCGGGCCCCTGCAGCCAGCACCAGCTCCAGCACCCGCTGCACGCAGATCAGGCCGCCGTGGCAGTGGAACTCCACCACGGTTTCACGGGTGAAGCTGCGGGGGGCCCGCATCAACAGCAGCAGAGCCTCGTCCACCCGCTCGCCACTGGCGGGGTCGCAGACATGGCCGTACAGCACCCGGTGGCTATCCCAGATCTGTTGGCCGGGGGCCACGAACAGCCGGCTAGCAATGGGCTCCGCATCAGGGCCGGACAGGCGCACGATGGCCACGCTGCCCTCTCCGGGGGCAATGGCGGTGGCCACGGCGGCGATGGTGTCGTCCTGCGGAAACGGGGCCGGCACAGACCGTTCCGGCGGGGCCGGACTGGGTGGAGTGAGTCCAGTCTCCCGCGCAGGTGCGCTCAGGGCTGGGGGAAGCCCGGGCAGACCATCAGATCGATGTGGCCACCGGAGGGGTGGCGCCACTCGCGGAACTCCTCGGCCAGGGCCTGGTGGGCGGCGGACTGCTGGTTGCTTTCCAGGTCGAGCAGGCGCTGGTGCACCAGATCGAGGGTGTCATCGATGAGTTGAGCAGCCTGTTCGGAGGTCATGGCAACTCCGTGGTTGCCGAGGTTGTACGCAAGCCACGGCGGCGGAGCTGTCGCCCAAGTCACAGTGCGGGCCCACGGGCGGCCCTATGTGGGCAGATCCACATCAGGCAGCAGGCTTCAGCCGATGCCGGTGCGGGCGATGTCGAGCACATCCGCCATCGAACGGATCTGATCCATGGTGTCCCGCAGCTGGCCGGCACTGAGCAGTTCCACCCGCAGGTCGATGCGGGCGGGCTTGCCGGGGTTGGTGCGCACGCGGGCATCGCTCACGTTGATGCGGTGGTCGGAGAGGCGGGTGAGGATGTCCTTGAGCACCCCCACCCGATCCAGCACCTCGATGCGCAGCTGCACGGGGTAGCGGCGCCGTTGCGCGTCGGCCGCCAGCGGGTTCCATTGCACCGGCAGGCGCCGTTCCACCGGCACGGCGGAGAGGTTGGCGCAATCCTGGCGGTGGATGGTGATGCCATGGTTGCCGAGGGCCACGGTGCCCACGATCGCCTCACCAGGAAGCGGGCTGCAGCAGCCCCCGAGGCGATACTCGAGCCCCTCCAGCCCCAGGATCGGACTGGCGTCGCCGTGGGTGGTGGCGGGCAGGGCGGGGCCGGCCGCCTGTTCCCCTTGGGCGGACACAGCGCGGGCCAGCTCCTCGTTGCTGAGGGCGGGGGTGGCCACCGCCGAGGCCAAGCGCAACTCCTCCCGCAGGCGGTTGAGGGCCTGATGCAGGGTGACGCCCCCGAAGCCGATAGCGGCCAGCAGGTCGTCGGTACCCACCAGGTTGCAGCGGCGGGCCACCTTGGCGATGGCTTCACCGTGCAGCAGGGCATCGAAACCGTCGCGCCCCAGCTCCCGCTCGAGCATGGCCGTGCCGCGCAGGATGTTCTCCTCGCGGTGGCTCTTTTTGTACCACTGGCGGATGCGATTGCGCGCCGTGGGGGTGGCCACGAAATTCAGCCAATCGAGGCTGGGGTGGGCCGCCTTGGAGGTCACGATCTGCACGAAGTCGCCGTTCTGCAGCGGCGTGGCCAATGGGCAGAGGCGGTCATTGATGCGCACCCCCTGGCAATGGTTGCCCACCTCGGAGTGGATGCGGTAGGCGAAGTCCACGGCGGTGGATCCCTTGCGCAAGCCCACCACATCCCCCTTGGGGGTGAACACAAACACCTCCTCGTCGAAGAGGTCTTCCTTGATGGAGCGCAGGAAGTCGCCGCTGTCTTCACCGACGTCGTCCTTCTGCCAATCCACCAGCTGCCGGAGCCAGTTGAAGCGCTCCGCATCGGCGCCGGAAGCGGCAGGGGATCCCCCCTCCTTGTATTTCCAGTGGGCGGCGATGCCGAACTCCGCCACCTGGTGCATCTCGGCGGTGCGGATCTGCACCTCGATCGGCCGATGGCGACCGATCACCGCCGTGTGCAGCGATTGGTAGCCATTGGGCTTGGGCAGGCCGATGTAGTCCTTGAAGCGGCCGGGGATCGGGCGGAAGGTGTCGTGCACCACCGCCAGGGCGCGGTAGCAGCTCTCCAGGTTGGGGCAAATGATCCGCAGGGCCGCCACGTCGTAGATCTCGTGGAAGGCCTTCTGCTGGCGCTGCATCTTGCTCCAGATGCCATACAGGTGCTTCGGCCGGCCACTGACGTCACAGCCCTCAAGGCCCGCAGCCACAAGCCGCTCCCGCAGCAACCCGGCGGTCACCCCGAGCCGCTCTTCCCGTTCGGAGCGCTTGGTGGACACCTGCTGCTGGATCTCGCGGAAGGCATCGGGCTCCAGGATCTTGAAGGCCAGATCCTCCAGTTCCCACTTGAGCCGGCCGATGCCGAGGCGGTTGGCCAGCGGGCCGTAGATCTCCCGGGTTTCGCGGGCGATGCGCTGCTGCTTCTCGGGCTTCAGCGCCCCGAGGGTGCGCATGTTGTGCAACCGGTCCGCCAGCTTCACCAGCACCACCCGAATGTCGCTGGCCATGGCCAGGAACATGCGGCGCAGGTTTTCGGCCTGGGCTTCGGTTTTGTTGGTGAAGTGGATGCCGCCCAGCTTGGTGACACCCTCCACCAACCCCCGCACCTCGGCGCCGAAGTGCTGTTCGATCTCCTCGGGGGTGACCTCCGTGTCCTCCACCACGTCGTGGAGGAAGCCGGCGGCGATCACGCTGGCGCTGGCACCGATGTCCCGCAGCAGATCGGCCACCGCCACCGGGTGACAGATGTAGGGCTCACCGCTGGCCCGCACCTGGCCGTCATGCAGCTGATACGCGAAGTGGAAGGCCGCCGCCAGCAGGCCTTCGGTATCGGTGGGGCAGCTGTCCCCCGCCCCGGGGGGCACGTGTTCAATGCAGCGCCGCAACCAGTCCGGCAACGTGATGCCGTAGTCGTCAGGGCCGTGGATCGCGGGTGGGCCAAGCAGGGGGCCGGCCGACACCGCTGCCGCCGCCCTTGAGGCAGCCGCTTCAGCCGTGTCGGGCACCGCCTGCAGCATGGCGCGCAGCAATTCAGTCCATCGTATGCAGCAGCTGAAAACAAACCGACCCCCGGTGTGCAACTCAGGTCGATTCCGCTGTCAGCCTGAGCGCCACTCGGGTTGCAGCAGCCGGCCATGACCCCACGACGCCGCAGCGGGCCGGTGCTGCACCTGGAGCAGCTCAGCGTGCGCTACCCAGGGGCCGAGCACAACACCCTCGATGGCCTCGATCTGCACCTGCAGGCCGGGGAGCGGCTGGCGCTGGTGGGGCCCTCGGGCTGCGGCAAGAGCACCGTGGCCCGCGCGGTGCTGCAGTTGCTCCCCCAGGGCAGCCTCTGCGGCGGCGGGCTGGAGCTCTGCGGCCAGGACCCGCGCCAGCTGCGGCGTGGCGCCCTGCGGCAGCTGCGGGGGGAGGCGGTGGGGCTGGTGTTCCAGGACCCCATGACCCGACTCAACCCGCTGCTGAGCATCGGCGAGCACCTGGCAGACACCCTGGCGGAGCACCGGCCGGCCTGGAAACGCCATCAGGTGCGGCTGCGGGCCGAGATGCTGCTGGAGCGCGTAGGGATTCGCGCCGACCGCTTCGGCAGCTATCCCCATGAATTCAGCGGCGGCATGCGCCAACGCCTCGCCATCGCCCTGGCCATGGCCCTGGAGCCAGCCCTAGTGATCGCCGATGAACCCACCACCAGCCTGGATGTGGCCGTGGCGGGGCAGGTGATGGCGGAGCTCTGCCAACTCTGCGAGGAATCCGGCAGCGCCCTGCTGCTGATCAGCCACGACCTGGCCATGGCCGGCCGCTGGTGCCAGCAGATCGCCGTGCTCGATCAGGGCCGCCTGGTGGAGCAGGCCCCGGCCCAACAGCTGTTGCTGCAGCCCGCCTCCCCCCTGGCCCAACGGCTGGTGGGAGCGGCCCGGGCCCGCGAAGGCGGCCGTACCCCAGCGGCCCCCGCGGAAGCACCGCTGCTGCTGGAACTGGACGACCTGCGCTGCTGGCATCCCCTGCCGGGGCTGCCCTGGCGGCGGCGCTGGCACCGCGCCGTGGATGGGGTGAGCCTGGAGCTGCGGCAGGGGGAAACCGTGGGGGTGGTGGGGGCCTCCGGCTGCGGCAAGAGCACCCTCTGCCGCGCCCTGATGGGCCTGGTGCCGGTGCGGGGCGGCAGCGTGCGACTGCAGGGGCAGAACCTGCGGCAGCTGCGGGGGGAGCCGCTGCGGCGGGCCCGGCGCCGCATTCAGATGGTGTTCCAGGACCCCCTGGCCTGCCTCAACCCCGCCATGGCCGTGGGCGACGCCATCGCCGATCCCCTGAGGATCCACGGGCTCGTCAGCCGGGCCGAGGCACGGGAGAAGGCGCGGCAGCTGCTGGCGGCCGTGGGGCTCAACCCACCGGAGGCCTTCGAACAGCGGCTGCCGCGCCAGCTCTCCGGCGGCCAGCAGCAGCGGGTGGCCATCGCCCGAGCCCTGGTGCTGGAGCCCCAGGTGCTGCTCTGTGACGAGAGCGTGAGCATGCTCGATGCGGAGGTGCAGGCGGAGGTGCTGCTGCTGCTGCGCGACCTGCAAGCGCGGCTGGGGCTGGGGATGATCTTCGTGACCCACGACCTGGCGGTGGCCAGCGGCTTCTGCCAGCGGGTGATCGTGCTCGATGGGGGCCGCATCGTGGAGCAGGGCCCTGGCGATCAGCTGCTGCGCAATCCCCAGGCGCCGATTACGCGCACACTGGTGGAGGCGTGTCCGCGCCTGCCCGCCGGCGCAGCTGCCTGAGCAGCTTCTCGAACACCTCCGGCAGCGGCGCCTGCAG
>JBEIQU010000016.1:0-15065 GCA_040376355.1 Prochloraceae cyanobacterium
GGGCTGGCGGGGGGCTTCTACTGGCCCGCCGTGGAACTGGCGGTGCCCCTCTGCGCCGCACCGCAGCCCTCCGCACGGGGGTTTGCCCTGGTGCGTAGCGCCGACGCCGCCGGCGTGGCGGCGGGCACCCTCACCGGTGCGCTATTGGCCCAGGCCGGGTTGCTGCGCGGCATCTACCTGGTGGACATGGCGGCGGTGCTGGTGCTGGCCGCGCTGATCTGGCGGCGACCGCTGCCCCGAGGTCCCCGCAGCGAGCCCCCTGGCCCCGGCCAGAGCCAAGCCACGGTCTGGAGCTGGCTGCGCCCCCTGCTGCCGATGCTGCTGCTCTCGGTGGTGGCCACGGCCATCCCGGTGCTGCTGCAGGTGGCCTTGCCCCTCGACCTGGTGCGCGGCGGGCTGGAGCGGGGCGCCCAACCGGAAGCGATCAGCGCCCTGCTGATCGGCCTGCAGCTGGGGCTGCTGGTGGTGTTGCAGTGGCCGGTGGGACGGGCCCTGGCGCAGCGCCCCGTGGCCCAGGGGCTGGGTCTGAGCCTGCTGTGTTTCTGTGCCGGCACCGGGTTGCTGGCCCTGTCGGCCCTCACGGAAGCGGGCATTGGCGTGGTGATCGTGGCGCTGTTCCCCCTGGCCCTGGGGGAGGCGGCCTTCCTACCGATCGCCACCGAAGCCGTGGTGGAGCTCACCCCTGCCGGCCATGGCGGCCTGGCGATGGCGCTGTTCTCCCAATGCTTCGCCTTCAGCGCCCTGGTGGCACCGGTGGTCACGGGGGTGCTGCTGGACAGCCAGCGCAACGGCGTAGTGCTGTGGCTGCTAACGGCGCTCGCCTGCGGAGCCTGTCTGCTGCTGCTCCCAGCCATCAGTCAACAGGCCCGGAGACGCAGCCTGCAGACCTAGCTGGCGGCCTGCTCGGGAGCGGAGCCGGCCTCCTTGGAAGCTTGGCGGGCCACCCAGGCTTCATGGGGAAGGGGCTCGGTGCCGTACTCCCAGTCGTCGTAGTCGGGGTCGTTGCGAATCTGCTGATGCAGCTGCTTCTGCACGTCGAAGTCGTGCTGCTGCAGGTCTTGTTGCTGCAGGGCTTGTTGCTGAAGGGCGTCCATCGGGGCGTCGGCGGGCGGTTGAGCCGTCATCGACCACATCTGACTGTGCCCCATTGTGGCTCACCCCAGCCAAGGCGGCTGGTGGCTGATTGGAGCCAGACCTCAACGCGCCGCCGAGATCTCCACCTGCGTGGGGAACGGAATGACAATCCCTTCCGCGGAGAAGCAGGCCAACAAATCCTTATTGAGCCGATCAATGGCATCCTGAAACAGGTCGAGGCTGCTGTGACTGGAGTGCAGACGAAATGCAAAGTCGTAGCTGAACTCAGAGATGCGCATCAGGCGACAACAGTGCAGCACAAAACCCGGATCGCGCTCAACGATGCTGCGGATCAGCTCGGGCAGACGCCGTAATTGCTCATCGGTGGTGTCATAACTCACACCAACAACAATGGACGACAGCTGAACTTGCGTCACAAGCTCCTGCAAGCGCAACAGCAACAGTTCACGCACGGCCAAATAACTCGTCCAATCCTGAAGAACAACTGTCGCCAGGCAAATCACCGTCAATCGATCCTGATCCGCCCGCTCAATGCTCACCAACGGCTCGTGCAACTCAGCAGTGGCGCTCATGTGCTGACGCACCAGCGCAAGCAGATCGGTGATTTGCTCTGGCGAGAAGTGCCCTTCAAGAGGAATACGCACATCCAGCGATTGCTTCGACAGATTATCGTCGGCGGAGCCGCGCCGTGAATAATTCACAATCATTTGCTCATCCGCAATCAGATTTGGAATCGTCACCTTGCTCTCCAGGGTCTGCATCTCCAGAGAACGCAGACCAATCTTGGTGACATAGCCCAAATTGCCACCAATCCGACAAAATTCACCAATGCGAACGGGACGATCCGTCTGAATTGAAAGACCACCAAACACATTGCCAAGTATTTTCGACGCCCCCAAACCAACAGCGAGACCAGGCACCGCAGAGAACGCTAAGACGGTATTTGAGGCTCCCAGATCGACCAATAACTTATAAATCAGAAAGACAATAACGAAACAGCCCAAAACCCGGCCAAGCGGAACAACCAGGGTCGAGATTCGGCGCATTTGCAGATCAGAATTGCGATCACTATTTCTGGCCAACCATGAAGACAGCGAACGCCCCAAAGCCTCGAACAGATAGAAGAAAAAGACACCGCAGGACAGGTAATAAATAGCAGACGTGACATACGTGGTCACAAGCAATGGCTCGCCAGTGAAATTCACATAGTCGTCGACAATCACATCAGCAAACTCGACCAATGGCGCAAGCGGGAGGGCCAGGGCAACCCGGTACCAACCAACGTGATGACGCCCCCAGGCTGGGACCAGACCACGCGTTAAATGCCCCCAATGGCCATAGGTCTGAAGGAGCTGGCGGACAATCCAGACCACTGCGAGGGCGTAGAGCGTGAGCACGAGAGAAGCAAGGACGATCTGAAGGAGGGTTTGGTCATTCAGGGAGGCCTCCAACACCCCACGCAGCCGACCTGGCAACAGCAGATACCATTTCGGTGGGGCTAAATATCCCGGGGTCAGCGCGAATTCGGAATACCATCCAGGCGTCGCAAACGGCTGAGCCTGCACAGGCTCATGCTGGATGGCTGCGTACATCCGGCTGACCTGCTTCACCGTATCTGGGGAGAACCGAAATCCGGGCTGGCTGAGCGGCTTCGCACTGGCATCACTCAAGCTGATGGAGGTCTCAGGGATCGTCCAAATCAGTGGCTGCTGACCATTGGCACGCATGGCACTCGTGGATGCCGGAATCGTGAACGACTCATTGCTGTGCGTCAGCACATAATCCAACACCTGCTTGAGCTGCATAGCCGCTTCATCGGCCATATCAACACGAACACTTTCAGGAAAAACACTGGAATCCAGAGCCTCGACAGCCGAGCTAAAAATTGCCTCGGCGACATCAATATGCAGCTGAGCTGCAGGACTCCAAAACAATCCACCCTGTCGCTCCGCCGTTCCAAGATCCAGCTCCCTTTTCACGCGACTCATCGCCGCATAAAAGTTGAGCAGCGTTTCCTCGGGGCTGGCCCCCACCACACTTCCCAGGGGCGCATCATTCCAACGCGCCGCTGTGGTCAGAAGCTCCGGGTAAAACGGTTGTTCACGCAGCGGAACAACCGGCAAGCGATCGGAGACAACATTGAGACCTGAGGCTGGAGAGAGCGCCGATGGAGGGGCAAGCGTTGGCCCATCGACTGCAGCCCAGCCAGCCAAGCCGCTGAACACCATCCCAGCCAAAAAGGCGACAACACAGCGACCGAAACGCTGGATGGTCTTCAACCGACCGCTGTTCACCATCTCGGCAGGCCCAAGCATTGGATGGGCTCAGTGTCACATGCATCACCAGGTGATCGGAGAGCCTGGCGTGCTGGCCTTCAGACGCCACGGATTCCCGCACACCCGTGGCCTTCCGCTACACGTTGAACAGAAACTCCATCACATCTCCTTCCGCCACCACATACTCCTTGCCCTCCGCCCGCAGCCAGCCCTTGTTGCGGGCCTCCGCCAGGGAACCGGCCTCCAACAACTGCTGATAGCCGATGGTCTGAGCACGGATGAACCCGCGCTCAAAATCGGTGTGGATCACCCCGGCGGCCTGGGGAGCGGTCATGCCGGCCTGGATGGTCCAGGCGCGGGTTTCCTTCTCGCCGGTGGTGAAGTACGTGCGCAGGCCCAGGAGGCGATAGGTGGCGCGGATCAGGCTCTGCAGCCCCCCTTCGTCCACCCCCAGGCCCGCGAGGAATTCGGCGCGATCCTCCTCAGGCAGCTCGATCAGTTCCGCCTCCACCTGGGCGGAGATGCGAACCGTTTCGGCCCCTTCCTGGGCCGCCAGGGCTTTCACCTCCTCGGTAAAGGCATTGCCGCTGGCCAGGTCGTCTTCGCTCACATTGGTGGCGTAGATGATCGGTTTGGCGGTGAGCAGCCCCAGCGGTTTGATCAGGGGTGCTTCCTCGTCGCTGAGCTCAACACTGCGGGCGGCACCGCCCTGCTCCAGCACCGTCTGGATGCGGGCCAGGGCGGCATCCTCCAGCTGAGCCTCCTGACTGGTGCGCACTTGCTTCACCAGACGCTCGCGCCGTTTCTCCACCTGGGCCAAATCCGACAAGCCCAGCTCCAGGTTGATCACCTCCGCATCGCGGGCCGGCCCCACGGATCCACTCACATGGATCACGTCGTCGTTTTCGAAGCAGCGCACCACGTGCACGATGGCGTCCACCTCACGGATGTTCGCCAGAAACTTGTTCCCCAGCCCCTCCCCCTGGCTGGCCCCCTTCACCAGCCCGGCGATGTCCACAAACTCCACCCGGGTGGGGATGATCTCTTTGCTGCGGCTCAGATCCGAGAGCTGCTGCAGGCGGGGATCCGGCACGGCAACCACCCCGGAAT
Organism: Prochloraceae cyanobacterium; assembly: GCA_040376355.1. Taxonomy (GTDB): domain Bacteria; phylum Cyanobacteriota; class Cyanobacteriia; order PCC-6307; family Cyanobiaceae; genus Vulcanococcus. Next base: position 4,482 of record JBEIQU010000016.1, read on the forward strand.
TGGGCTCGATCGTGCAGAAGGGATAGTTGGCGGCTTCGGCCTGGGCATTGGCCACCAGGGCGTTGAACAGGGTCGACTTGCCCACATTGGGCAGCCCCACGATTCCGGCTTTGAGCATGGCTGGAATCTACGGGCTGCCGGTGATCCCTCCAGCTCCGGACCCACGTCTGCGCCGGCGACCAGGAAGACTGGGTGCAGAGCTGTAGCCCCACCATCTCCACCGCGATGCTCCAGCCCCCTCCCCAGCGCGAGGGTCCCCGCCATGGCTCAGGGGGTCGCCTGCGGCGCCTGAAGGGGCTTCAACGCCAACCCTGGTTGCGGCGCAAGCGCCTCTGGGCGGGCGTGCTCGGCAGCCTGCTGCTGCTGGGCACCGGCACGGGGTTGGTGGTGCAGCGGCGCCAGAGCAGCCAGCAACGCAGCCTCAGCCAATACACCGTGGTGGCCCGCCAGGGGTCCCTGCCCGGCACGATCACCGCCAGCGGTGAGCTGATGGCCTATCGCAAGGTGAACGTGAGCCCCCGCCGCCAGGGGGTGCTGCGCCAATTGTTTGTGGAGGAGGGCGACAGCGTGCGGGCGGGGCAGCCCCTGGCGCTGATGGATTCCGACGACCTCACCGACCGCATCGAGGAACTGCAGGCCCAGCGCCGATCGGCGCGGGCCCAGCTCAACCGCAGCATCAGCGAGCTGGAGCGCCGCCGCAGCCTGGTGCGCCAGGGGGTGATCAGCCAAGAGGATTTCAAGCGCGCCGAAGCCAGCTACCTGATTGATCAGGCCGGCCTGGAGGCCGCCGATCAACGCCTGCAGCAGCGCCTCAAGGAGCGCGCCTACCTCACGGTGCGGGCCCCGTTCAGCGGCGTGGTCACCGCGCGCTTCGCCGATCCCGGCGCCTTCGTGACCCCCACCACCGCCGCCTCCGCCAGCGCCGGAGCCAGCAGCTCCTCGATCGTGGAGCTGGCCCAGGGGCTCGAGGCAGTGGCCAAGGTGCCCGAAAGCGACATCGGCCGCATCCGCCTGGGTCAGCGCGCCTCGGTGCGGGTGGACAGCTTCCCCGATCGGCGCTTCGCCGCCCGGGTGCGCCAGATCGCCCCGCGGGCCGAAAAGCTGAACAACGTCACCTCCTTTGAGGTGAAGCTGGAGATGCTGCAGCCGCCGCCGGTGCTTCGCATCGGCATGACCGCCGACATCGACTTCAACACGGGCGTTCTGCCGCCACGCACCCTGGTGCCCACGGTGGCGGTGGTCACCGAGGAGGGACGTCCGGGGGTGCTGCTGGTGGGGCCAGGCAATCAGCCCGAGTTTCAGCCGGTGGCCCTGGGGGCCAGCAGCGGCCGCGACACCCAGATTCTCAGTGGCCTCGAACCCGGCAGCCGCGTATTCATCGACTTGCCCCCCTGGGCTAAGAAGCGCCGCCCTGGCGGCTGATCAGCTTCAGGCGGCCCCAGCCCGACGGGCGTTGAGGAAGCTGCGGCAGCTCTCGAGAATGCGCGCGCTGGCCTGGCCATCGCCGAAGGGGTTGTGGGCCCGAGCCATCGCCTCATAGGCCGCGGAGCTCTCCAGCAACAGGGCCGTTTCCCGCACGATGTCGGCGCTGTCGGTGCCGATCAGCTTGGCGGTGCCGGCGTCCACCGCTTCCGGACGTTCGGTGGTGCGGCGCAGCACCAGCACCGGCTTGCCTAGGGCCGGGGCCTCCTCCTGAAGGCCGCCGGAGTCGGTGAGCAGCAGCGTGGCGCCGCGCATGGCCGCCACCAACCGGTCGTAGTCGAGCGGTTCGGTGAGGAAGGCGCGGGGATGGTCCCCCAGCAGGGCCTGTAGGGGTTCGCGCACGGTGGGGTTGCGGTGCAGCGGCAGCAGCAAGGCCGTATCCGGAAAGCGCTCCAGCACCTCGAGGAAGCCGCGACCGATGTCCTGCAGGCGCTCGCCCCAGTTCTCGCGGCGATGCACCGTGGCCAGAATCACCCGTTGGCGCTCGAAATCCAGCCCCGGCATCTCCAGCGGCGGTGCCTTCTGGGCCATCAGCAGCAGGGCATCGATCACGGTGTTGCCAGTGGTCACCGTTTCACCCACCACCCCCGACGCCGCCAGATTGCGGGCAGACACGTGGGTGGGCGCGAAATGCAGCAGCGCCAGCTGGGAGATCAGGCGCCGATTGGCCTCCTCGGGATAGGGGTCAAAGATGTCATCGGTGCGCAGCCCTGCCTCCACATGGCCCACGGGGATCTGCCCGTAAAAGGCCGCCAGGGCCGAGGCAAAGGCGGTGGTGGTATCCCCCTGCACCAGCACCAGATCGGGGCGGTGGCGTTCGAACTCCTCCTGCAGTCCCTGCAGGGCACTGCAGGTGATGTGGGTGAGGGTCTGCTTGGGGGCCATCAGGGCCAGGTCGTGGTCGGCCGTGATGCCGAACAGCTGCATCACCTGGGTCACCATCTCGCGGTGCTGCCCGGTGAGCACCACGCGGGTCTGGAAGTCGTCCGCCGCCTGGAAGGCCTGGATCACCGGCGCCAGCTTGATCGCCTCCGGGCGCGTGCCCAGCACGATGCAGACGTTGTGGGGGGTGCTCACGGGGGGCTCACGGGGGGCTCGCGGCCGGCCGGGGCAAGGCGGGCCTATGGCCGGATCCTAGGGATGGTTCAGCCCCTGGAAACCCAGCAGCAGCCAGGCTCAGGCGCGGCCGGCCAGACGGGCGATCAACAGCACCGTCAGCCCGACGGACAGGCCCACCATGGCCATGCGCCCGTTCCAGATCTCCGCCTGGGGTGTGAAGCCCCGTTTCCACTGGTTGAGCTCTTCCGGCGCCACATCCACGGGTCCCCGCTCCGCCGTCGCCTGGGAATTGTCTGTAACCGAGGGGCTGGTGGTGGCCATGGCTGGCGCCACAGAATTTAGCCAGCCTAGAGACATCAGAACGGCGCCGGAGCGTCGTAGAGCACCGGCGCCTGATCCAGGGCCAGCCGCGGCGCCACCGCCAGGCGGATGTCGCTCACCCCGCCGGCCAACAGCCGCTGCTCCGCCGCCACGCCGATCATCGCGGCGTTATCGGTGCAGTAGGCCAGCGGCGCCAGGCGCCAGTGCAGCCCCAGCTCGGCGCAGCGCTGCTCCAGCCGCTGGCGCAGGCGTCGGTTGGCGGCCACACCGCCCACCATCACCAGGGTGTGGAGGCCCTGATCGCGGGCACAGCGGGTGGTGCGCTCCACCAACACATCTGCCACCACCTGTTCAAAGCTGGCGGCCACATCCGCCAGGGGCAGGGGCTCGCCGCCGGCCTGCTGCTCCGCCTTGAGCTGGGTCACCAGGCGAAGCACTGCCGTTTTCAGGCCGCTGAAGCTGAAGTCGTAGGGATGGAAGCCCCCCTCCGGCAGCGACACGCGGCCCTTTGGCAGGGGGAATCGCCGCGGATCCCCCGCCGCCGCCGCCGCCTGGATCGCTGGGCCACCGGGATACCCCAGCTCCAGCAGGCGGGCCACCTTGTCGAACGCCTCCCCGGCGGCGTCATCGCGGCTGCGGGCCAGGCGGCTGTAGCGGCCAGGGCCGTCGACGCGGATCATCTCGGTGTGGCCACCGCTCACCAGCAGCACCAGATAGGGGCCTGGGGGCAGCGGATCCCCCAGTTGCACCGAACAGAGATGCCCTTCCAGGTGGTGGACCCCCAGGAAGGGCTTGCCGTGCAGGCGGGCCAGGGTGCGTCCCGTGACCGATCCCACCAGCAGCGCCCCCACCAGCCCCGGGGCCGCCGTGGCGGCAATGGCATCCAGGTCGGCGTAGGCCAGCCCGGCCTCGGCCATCACCTGCTCAATCAAGCCGGGCAGGGCCTCCACATGGCGCCGTGAGGCGATCTCCGGCACCACCCCACCCCAGCGGGCGTGCTCCTCCACCTGGGAGGCCACGGCGCTGGCCAACACCCGCTGATCCCGCACCACCGCTGCCGCGGACTCGTCACAACTTGTTTCGAGGGCCAGCAGCGTGGGCATCGGTGCAAAAGGGCTCCCCTACTGTCCGCAAGTGACATCCTGCCGTGCAGCAGCTGGACCCGATGCGCCGCCTCTTTGCTGTTCTGATTTCCGCCCTGCTGATCTTCGGCTTTGCCCCCGTGGCCAAAGCTGATGTGGCCGGTCTGACCCCCTGCGCTGAGAGCGCCCGGTTCCAGCAGCGTGCCGCCAACGCCTCCACCCCCCAGGCCAAGGCCCGCTTTGCGATGTACAGCCAGGCCTCCTGCGGCGCCGATGGACTGCCCCACCTGATCGTGGACGGCCGCCTCAGCCACGCCGGTGACTTCATCATCCCCGGCATCGCCTTCCTCTACATCGCCGGCTGCATCGGCTGGGCCGGTCGCAACTACCTCCGGGCCATCCGCAACGACAAGGATGCGGCCATGAAGGAGATCCAGATCGATCTGCCTCTGGCCTTGAAGAGCACCCTGGCCGCCGCCACCTGGCCCCTGGCTGCCTTCGGTGAGCTCACCAGCGGCAAGTTGCTGGAGTCGGACGACAAGATCACCGTCTCCCCCCGCTGAGCCCCGACCGCTTCGAACACCCGACCCTCCCCATCGGCCCCCCCATGAAGAAGTTCCTCACCACCGCCCCCGTGTTTTCGGCCATCTGGTTCACGATCACGGCCGGCATCCTGATTGAGTTCAACCGTTTCTTCCCCGATCTGCTGTTCCACCCGATGTGATGGGTGGATCGTTGCGATCCCAACGCGAGCAGCGGCCCTAGCGGGCCGCTTTTTTGATGCCAAACGACAGCCTGAGCCTCAAGCCAGGCCCATCAACCGCTCCAGTTGAGCCAGGGCCTCGTTGAGGTCGCCGTTCACCAACACCGCATCAAACTCCGCTTCCGCCTGCAGTTCCACCTGGGCCCGCTGCAAACGGCGGCTGATGGCCTCCTCGCTGTCGGTGCCGCGGCCACGGATGCGTCGCTCGAGCTCCTCGAAGCTGGGGGGCTTGATGAAGATCTGAAAGCCGCTGGGAAAGCTGCGGCGCACCTGGCGGGCCCCCTCCAGCTCGATCTCCAGCAGCACCGGCCGCCCGGCCGCCAGCTGCCGCTCCACGGGCTCGCGCGGGGTCCCGTAGCAGTTACCGGCGAATTCCGCCCACTCCAGCAGCCCCCCCTGCGCCACCTTGGCCTCAAAGGCCGAGCGTTCTAAGAAGAAGTAGTGCTGCCCCTCCACCTCACCGCTGCGGGGAGTGCGCGTGGTGGCGGAGATGGACAGCCAGATCTGGGGATGGCGTGCCAGCAGCGCCGCCACCAGGGTGCCCTTGCCAACCCCGCTGGGCCCGGTGATCAGGAACAGCCGGCCTTCTGGAAGCACTGCAGCCAAGGGGGCATGGTCGCGGCCCTGCAGAGTAGGAGCGCCGCCGCAGCCCTTCGCCCAGCCATGGCCCCGCTGCCGCTTCAGGCCATGGACTACACCACCCTGCGGGCGGTGCTGGCGGAATTGCGCCCACAGCTGTTGCCCAGCCGCTTTGAGAAGGCCCAGCAGCCCGATGGCCTCAGCCTGCAGCTGGGGCTGCGCACCCTGGAGCAACGCTTCTGGCTGGAGCTGAGCTGGCAGGCGGAGGCCCCGCGACTGCTGGCCATTGCCCCCCCACCCCGCAGCGGCGAGGGCAGCACCCTGGCCCAGCAGCTGCAGCACGGCCTGGGGGGACTGGCCCTGGTGGACCTGCAACAACCCCCCTGGGAACGGTGTGTGGAGCTGGGCTTTGCGCCGCGGCCCGGGGAGCCGATCCAGCGCAGCCTTGTGCTGGAGCTGATGGGACGCCACAGCAACCTGTTTCTGCTGGATGCGGAGCGCCGGGTGGTAGCGGCGGCCCGTCAGGTGCGCGAGCAACAATCCCGCTGGCGGCCGATCGGCACCGGTGACCGCTACACCCCGCCGCCGCCGCAGGCGGGGCGCCCCCCCGACAGCCCTGCTGACCTAGAGGCCTGGCGGCGCGACCTGGTGCTGGTGCCGCTGCCCTTGCGGCAGGCCCTGCAGGGCAGCTTCCAGGCCATCAGCCCCGCCCTGGCACTGCAACTGGCCGGCGACATCCCCGGCGAGGCCCAAGCCCTGCTGAACACCACGGTGACGGAGCTCAACCCGGAGCAGTGGCAGCTGCTCTGGCGGCGCTGGCAACGCTGGCTGGAGGCCCTGCATGCGGAGCGGTTTGGGTTCAGCGGCAGTGGCGCCACTGCCGCCACTGCCTACCGCTGTTGGCACGGCAATGACGCAGCGGCCAGGTCCGCCGAGGCCCACAGCACTCCGCCAGGCCTGCCCCTGAACGCCGCCCTGGCCGCCTACCACCGCGGCCTGCTGCTGGGACGGGCGCAGCGCCAACGGCAGCAGCAGCTGCAGCAACGGCTCCAGCAGGCCCTGCAGCGGGAGGAGCAGCAACACCGGCAGCAACAGCAGTTGCTGGCCCAGGTGGGCGAGAGCGAAGGCCTGCAACGGCAGGCCGATGCCCTCCTCTGCCTGGCGCAGCCCAGCCGCGAGCAGGTGGCCGAGGCCCAGGCCCTCTACAAACGGGCCCGCAAGCTGCGGCGCTCCACCGCCGCGATCGAGGCGCGACTGGCGCTGCACCAGCAACGCATCGAGCAGCTGGAGGCCAGCCTCACCTATGTAGAGCTCTGCGGCGATGACAACCCCGCCGACGCCCTCAGCCAGCTGGAGGCCCTCGAGCTGGACAGCCAGGAGCTGCTGCTGCAACGCCATCGCCCCCGCCGCGACCGGCCCCGTCAGGACGGAATCCCCAGCCCGCTGGAGCTGCGCAGCCCCAGCGGGCTGCGCCTGCAGGTGGGCCGCAACCACCGCCAGAACGACTGGATCAGCCTGCGCCAGGCCCGCCGCGGCGACCTCTGGTTCCATGCCCAGGAATGCCCCGGCAGCCATGTGGTGCTGAAGTGCTCCGAAGGGCTGGCGGCCGAATCCGACCTGCAGGCCGCCGCTGACCTGGCGGCCCACTTCAGCCGCGCCCGCAGCAACAGCCGCGTGGCCGTGGTGATGGTGCCCACCGACAGCCTGCAGCGGATCCCCGGCGCCGGAGCCGGCACCGTGCGCCACCGCGGCGGTGAACTGCTCTGGGCCCAACCCCAGCGCGCCACGGCGCTGTTGCAGGCCGACGCCCCTAGCCTCGGCGGGGAACCACAGCCATGAGCGAGCCCGACACCCTGCCCGCCGGCACGCCACTGCCGCCGCCGCCCCCGATCCGGGTGCCGGCCTCTCACGCTGCCGCGTCCCCAGGGGACGACCAGTTCCCTGGCGAGGTGGAGATGCCCCTGGTGGATCACCTCGAGGAACTGCGTCGGCGCATCCTGCGCAGCCTGCTGGCGGTGGTGATCGCCGCTGCCGGTTGCCTGCTGCTGGTGCGTCCCCTGGTGCGCCTGCTGGAGGTGCCGGCCCGGGGCATCCATTTCCTGCAGCTGGCCCCGGGTGAATTCCTGTTTGTGTCGCTGAAGGTGGCGGGCTACGCGGGCCTCACCCTGGCCCTGCCCTACGTGCTCTACGAGGGGTTGGCCTTCGTGCTGCCAGGCCTCACCCGCCGCGAGCAGCGCCTGGTGGCGCCAGCGGTGGGGGGATCGGCGGTGCTGTTCCTGGTGGGCCTGGCCTTTGCCTGGTGGGCCCTGGTGCCCGCAGCCTTGAACTTCTTGGTGAGCTACGGGGCCGATGTGGTGGAGCCGCTCTGGTCGATCGAGCGCTATCTGGATTTCGTGCTGCTGCTGATGGTGGCCACCGCCCTGGCCTTCCAGCTGCCGGTGCTGCAACTGCTGCTGGCGGCCCTGGGCCTGGTGAGTGCCCAGACCATGCTCGGGGCGTGGCGTTTTGTGGTGCTGGGCTCCGCCCTGGCGGGGGCGGTGCTGACCCCCTCCACCGATCCGATCACGATGCTGTTGCTCAGCGGCGCGATCACGGCCCTCTACCTGGTGGGGGTGGGCCTGGCACGGCTGGTGCAGCGCCGCTGAGGGCTCCGGCTACAGCAGAAACTCGCTGGCCCGCCCCGGTGGTAGCTCCAGTGGCAGGGTCATCGCCTTCCCCAACCGTGGTTTGTCGCCGGTGCTGCAGAGCCACTGGCGCACCTGCTCCGCCACCCCCAGGCCGTTCAGGGTTCCCACCAGGTCCTCCAATTTGGCCTGATACTCGCCGGCCGTGAGTGGGAAGGATTGCTGCTCGAGATAGGCCCACATCACCTGCAGGTACAGGCGCCCGCGGCGACTGATCAGCTGCAGGTCGTAGGAGGCCTGCCAGCGCTGCCGCAGGATCTGCAGAACCTCAGCGGCGGCGAGGGGTGCGGCGGCGGGGGTGCTCACAACAACGCGGCGCTCCGGCGGGGCAACAGCAACAGCATGTTGCAGGCTGCCTCCAGCCAGCTGGGCTGAGCCACGGAGAAGGTGGAGGCAAGGTTCATAATGGCCGTCACGTTGTTGTGGTCACCACACCGCGCCGTATGAGCCAGGTTCCTGCCAGCGCCTCAGGTGGTGACGTCCCCGGAATGGGTCGTCGCCAATTCATGAACCTGCTGACCTTCGGGTCGGTGACGGGCGTTGCCCTCGGGGCCCTCTACCCGGTGGTGAACTACTTCATCCCCCCCCGCGCCGCCGGCGGCGGCGGTGGCACCTCCGCCAAGGATGAGCTGGGCAATGCGGTCACCGCCAGCGGCTGGCTGGGCAGCCACCGCGAGGGCGACCGCAACCTGGTGCAGGGCCTCAAGGGTGATCCCACCTACCTGATTGTCGAAGGCAGCGATGCCATCGGCAGCTACGGCATCAACGCCATCTGCACCCACCTGGGTTGCGTGGTGCCCTGGAATGCCGCGGCCAACAAGTTCATGTGCCCCTGCCACGGCTCGCAGTACGACGCCGCCGGCAAGGTGGTGCGCGGCCCTGCCCCCCTCTCCCTGGCCCTGGCCCACGTGAGCGTCGAGAACGACAACGTCTTCCTGAGCCAGTGGACTGAGACCGATTTCCGCACCGGCGAGAAGCCCTGGTGGGTCTGATCAGCTCCCCGACCGTTCCCCCCTCGTTCCTCCGCCCCATGCGTCGCCCCTTCTCCCTGCTGCTGAGCTCGCTGCTGGCCCTCGGCGCCCTGCTCTTCGCCCCCCAGGCCAGCTGGGCCTATCCGTTCTGGGCACAGCAGAACTACGACTACCCGCGGGAAGCCACCGGCAAGCTCGCCTGCGCCAACTGCCACCTGGCCAAGAAGCCCACCCACGTGGAACTGCCCCAGGCGGTGTTCCCCGATGAGGTGTTCAAGGTGGAAGTGGAGATCCCTTACGACACCAAGGTGCAGCAGGTGGCCGGCGACGGCAGCCCCACCGGCCTGAACGTGGGCGCCGTGGTGATGCTGCCCGATGGCTTCACCCTGGCCCCCGCCGATCGCCTCACCGACGAGCTCAAGGAGGAGACCGCCGGTGTGTACGTGACCACCTGGAACGAGGAGAACCCCAACATCCTGCTGGTGGGGCCGCTGCCCGGCGACGACCACCAGAAGATCGTGTTCCCGATCCTCTCCCCCGACCCCGCCACCGATAGCGCCATCCACTTCGGCAAGTACCAGCTGCACGTGGGCGGCAACCGCGGCCGCGGCCAGGTGTACCCCACCGGTGAGAAGAGCAACAACGGTGTGTTCACCGCATCGGCCGCCGGCACCGTCGAAGCCATCAACGCCGGCGAGAACGGTGGTTCCGTGGTGGTGATCAAGACCACCGACGGCACCACCGTCAACGACACCATCCCCGCCGGCCCCAGCGTGACCGCCCAGGTGGGTGATGCGGTGGCCGCCGGTGCCGCCCTCACCAACGACCCCAACGTGGGTGGTTTCGGCCAGCTGGATGCCGAAGTGGTGCTGCAGAACCCCAACCGCATCTACGGCCTGCTGGCCTTCTTCGCCGCCGTGGCCCTGGCCCAGATCATGCTGGTGCTCAAGAAGAAGCAGGTGGAGAAGGTCCAGGCTGCCGAAGGCGTCTGATGCCGCTTGCCGTGTTCACCTCACCGGGGCCCCTGCTGTTTCAGCTGGGCCCCTTTTCTCTGCGCTGGTATGGGCTGCTGATTGCCCTGGCGGTGTTGCTGGGCCTGGTGCTGGCCACCCGGCTCGGCAAGCTGCGCGGCATCGACCCAGCCCTGATCGCCGACCTGCTTCCGATCCTGGTGCTGGCGGCGGTGGTGGGGGCCCGGCTCTATTACGTGGTGTTCGAATGGCGCCAGTACCAGCTCAACTGGCTGGATGCCCTGGCGGTGTGGCGCGGTGGCATTGCCATCCACGGAGCCCTACTGGGGGGCACGGCGGCGGTGATCCTCTATGCCCGCTGGCGGCGGCTGGCCTTCTGGAACCTGCTGGATGTGCTGCTGCCCTCCGTGGCCCTGGGCCAGGCCATTGGCCGCTGGGGCAACTTCTTCAATTCCGAAGCCTTCGGCCTGCCCACCGATCTCCCCTGGAGACTGACCATCCCGCTGGCGAACCGGCCGCTGGACTTCCTGGATCAGGCCACCTTTCACCCCACCTTCCTCTACGAATCGCTGTGGAACCTCGGGGTTCTAGCCCTGCTGCTGGTGCTGTTCTTCCGCGGCGTGCGCGGCCGCATCAACCTGCCAGCAGGTGCCCTGAGCTGCGTGTATCTGA
>JBEIQU010000071.1:0-7675 GCA_040376355.1 Prochloraceae cyanobacterium
GAACTGGCCTACTTCGAGTGCCTGCACGAAGTGAAGCTGATCGTGGATCTGATGGTGAAGGGCGGCCTCACCGCCATGCGCGATTCGATCTCCAACACCGCTGAATACGGCGATTACGTGAGCGGCCCGCGCCTGATCACGGCCGACACCAAGGCCGAGATGAAGCGCATCCTCGCGGACATCCAGGACGGCACCTTCGCCCGCAACTTCGTGGCCGAGTGCGACGCCGGCAAGCCGGAGATGCAGAAGATCCGTGACCGCGACTCCCAGCACCCGATCGAGCAAGTGGGCAAGGGTCTGCGTTCGATGTTCTCCTGGCTGAAGGCGGCCTGAACCCCTGGCTGCTGGTGATCGCCGCCGCCGGTCTCGACCGACTAGTGGGCGATCCCCGCTGGTGCCCGCACCCGGTGGTGGTGATGGGCTGGTGGATCCAGCGGCTGCGGCGGCTGGCTGAGGCCTGGGCTGGTGATCAGCCCGGCCTGCTGCGCCTGGCGGGGCTGTCGATCACGCTGCTGCTGGTGGTCGGCAGCGGCCTGGCGGGCTGGGCTCTGGAGCAGCTGACGCGGTTGCAACCCGCCGCCACACCCCTGCTGCTGATCGCCCTGGCCAGCGCCCTGGCGGGCCGCAGCCTGGAGCAGGCGGTGCGCCAGGTGCTGCGGCAGCTCCCGGCGCAGAGCGATCCAGCCGATACCGATCTCGCCCCGGCGCGGCAGGCCCTGAGCTGGATCGTGGGCCGCGAGACGGCGGCGCTGAGCGGCGGCGAGATCGTGCGGGCGGCAGCGGAGACCGCCAGTGAAAACGCTGTGGACGGCCTGTTTGCCCCCCTGTTCTGGATGGCGGTGGGAGCGGCCTGCTGGAGCGCAAGCGGCCTGCAGGGGCCCGGCCCCCTGGCCCTGGCCTGGAGCTTCAAGGCCGCCAGCACCCTCGATTCCATGCTGGGTTATCGCCGCGGCCGCCTGCGCTGGCTGGGCACCGCCGGTGCCCGGCTCGATGACCTGCTGGTGTGGCTGCCCTGCCGGCTGGTGGCCCTGAGCCTGCCGCTGGTGGCGGGCCAGGGGCCCCGGGGGTGTTGGCGGCAATGGCGGCTAGCGCGGCGGGATGGCGCCCCGGATCCCTCCCCCAATGCCGGCCTCTCCCAGGCGACCTACGCCCATGCCACCGGGGTGCAGCTCGGGGGCGTGAACCGCTACGGCAGCGCAGAGAAGGCGAAGCCCTTACTGGCCGCCGGCCAGCCCTTGCCCACCGCCGCCAGCGTGGAGCGGATGCTCAGGCTCACAGGCCGGCTGGAGTTGCTGTGGTTGGTGCCGATCGCCGGCCTGGGGCTGGCCCCGCTGCTGCCGCGCTGAGCGATCAGTAGGCGCCGCGGTCCATGGGCAGCAGCACCACCCCGATGGTGCGCAGGATGATGCCCAGATCCAGCCAGAAACTGCGGTTGCGGGCATAGAAGAGATCCAGCTTGACGCGGGTCTCGTAGGGCAGATTGTTGCGGCCCGACACCTGCCAGAGGCCCGTGAGACCAGGGCGGACGGAGAGCACCTGGTCCATGTTGCGGCCGTAGCGCTCCAGCTCATCCCACACGATCGGCCGCGGCCCCACCACGCTCATCTCCCCCTTGAGCACGTTGATGAACTGGGGCAGCTCATCGAGGCTGGAGCGGCGCAGGAACTTGCCGATCGGGGTGATGCGCGGGTCGTTCTTGAGCTTGAAATCCCGCTCGAATTCGGCCCGCAGCTCCGGATCGGAAGCCAGCACCTGGGCCAACACCCGATCGGCGTCCTTGCGCATGGTGCGGAACTTCAGGCACCCGAAACCGCGATACCCGCGGCCGATGCGGCGTTGGCAATAGAACACCGAGCCCTTGGAGCTGAGTTTCACCAGCACCGCCAGCAGCAACAGCAGCGGTGACCCCAGGGCCAGCACCAGCAGGGAGAAGCCGATGTCGCCGGCGCGCTTGATCAACCGACCGCGCTTCGATTGACCCGCCAACAGGCTCGTGGCGGTGCGTTCAGCCGGGATGGAGGCGGCGGTGGACAAATCGGCTCAGCGGCGCTGGCAAGGTGCGCCCATTAAAGAAGTGCACCGGGATACTGCCGCCGGTGTGGCGGTCACTCACACCAGAGGCACAGACAGCGCCCGGCTGCGCTGGGCCAGCTCCCGCTGGTGCTCCCCCCAGGCGTGCTGGATGGCGGCGGCCATGCGCTGGCGGAAGCGCTCCGGGCTGAACTGCTCGGCCCACTGCCGCAGCGACTCCGCCGGCAGCTGGGTCCAGAGCCGTTGGGCCTCGAACTGCTCCAGGGCCGCCACCAACGAGGCCACACGCTGCTCCGGGAACAGCAGGCCGGTGGGCTGGCTGTCGCCGCGGGCGATGCAGCGCACCGTATCCAGCAGCCCCCCCTGCCCCAGGCCGATCACCGGCGCGCCGGCGGCCATCGCCTCCAGGGGGGCGATGCCGAAGTCCTCCAGGCCGGCATACACATAGGCACGGCAGCGGGCCAACCAGCCATTCACCTCCGTCTGCCCCTGGCGCCCCAGCAGGGTCACCGTGGGGCCGGCCAGGGCCTCCAACCGATTGCGCTCAGGGCCGTCGCCGATCACCACCAGGGGCAACCCGGTGCGGTTGAACGCCTCCACCACCAGGTCCACCCGCTTGTAGGGCACGAGCCGGCAGAGGCAGAGGTAGACGTCGTCACGGGGTTGATCCCAGCGGAAGCGCTCCACCGCCACCGGCGGGTGCACCACCGCCGCCGAGCGGCCCCAGTAGCGCTGAATGCGCGCCGCAGTGAACCGGGAATTGGCGATCAGGGCATCGGGGCGCTGGGCGCTGAGCACATCCCACTGCCGCAGCCGATGCAGCTGCCAGCGGATCAGGGGCCCCAGGCCGCGCCGCGCCAGGGCCGACTGCCGCAGGTAGGCGTGCATCTGATCCCAGGCGTAACGCACAGGGGTATGCACATAGCTCACATGGCACTGGTCGGGGCTGGTGAGCACCCCCTTGGCCACCAGGTGACTGCTGCTCAGCACCAGCGATGCGCCCGAGAGATCGAGCTGTTCCATGGCCAGGGGCAGCAACGGCAGGTACTGCTGCACGTGGCTCACCCCCCAGGGCAGGCCCTGAATGAACGAGGTCTGAATCATGCGCCCCTGCAGCCAGCTGCCGCGGCGGCGGCTCTCACCATCCACCAAGGCAAACAACGGCGGCTGCCCCAGCAGCTGATCGAGCTCCCGCACCACCAGCTCGGAGCCCCCCACCGACCGGGGGGTGAACCACTCGTGCACCAGAGCCGCCGGGGCTGGAAGCTGCGCCATCGCAGTCAGGGTAACGGCCACGGGTCATGGCCACAGCAGCAGTGCACAGAAGCCCACCGGAGTGGTTTTGAAGATGGATGGCTCAACAGATCACAAAAGCTCTCAGACCTTTGCGATCACGGCCGAGGATCTCGATGCTGGCCCGAGTGCTCCCCAGCCATGCCCATTCGCGAGCTCCTCGAAGACGCTCTGGACGAGCCGGCCATTGGGCAGACCGCTCGCTTCAGCTGGCACGCCACCCCCGTGGGAATCGCTGCCCTCTGGACGGACGGCACAGCACCCACCCCGCCGCCCTTCGAGAACGCGCTGCAGGAGGGGCTGGAGGTGGGGCTAGACCTCAGCCGCGAGGAACGGGAGTTCCACCAGATCAACCGGGGCCTGGTGCTGCTGTTCCACAGCTAGGGAAGCGGAGAGGGTGGGATTCGAACCCACGGAAGGTTGCCCTTCAAACGATTTCGAGTCGTTCGCTTTCGACCACTCAGCCACCTCTCCAGGCGACCGGGGCAGTGTAGGGATCGGAGGACCGACCTCAGCTCTGGCGCCACCCGCTGCGGGAACCGGCAACAGGCCACCACAGCCGTGACGGCCGCAGGGCCGGCTGCCACCGGCGCAGCTCACGGCCGAGCTCAAGGCGCAGTGATGCATCGGGCGTGAACCCCAACCACAGTCCTTCCACCGTTGCGTGCTGGTATCCCCCATCCCGCCAGGCGTGCCAGGCCTGCGGGTTCGGCAGCAGCCCCCAACGCTGCTCACCCACCCGCAGCCACAACACCTGAGCGTCGCGGACCAGGGTCCGCACCTCCAGGCCAGGGCTGTGCAGCTGCTGCCCCGGCCGCAGGGGCGGCTGGCCGTCCTGGCTGTTCACCAGGGTGCGCGCCAGGGCAGCCCAACAGGCCGGCTGCTCCGGGGGCACCGGATCGAGCAGCAACACCCAATCCAACCGCTGCAGACCATGGCCCTGGGCCAACTGGCGCGCGCGGCTGCAGCTGAGGGGATCGGCGCGACGACTGATCAGGGCCCCGCGACCGCTGTGGCGCGCCAGCAACCACTGCCGTGGGCCATCCCGCACAGCCAGCAGGTGATCACCCCGCAACAACTGCAGATGGGTGAGCATCGCCACCCCCACCAGAACCGCCCCCCAAACCCGCCGCCCCCGCCAGCGCTCCACCAGCCAGGGCATCAGACCCAGGGCCAACACCAGCACCAACACCGGCGGACAGCGACCGAGCTGCAGCTGGGCCAGGGGCAGGGCCGCCAGCTGCGCCACCAGCCACAGCAACAGGTGCGTCAGACCCACCAGCGGCCAGGCCAGCAACGGCAGCAGAGGCGGCAACAACACAGCGCTCACCGCCATGGCCATGGCCCCCAGGGTGAGGGGCGTGAGCAACGGCGCCACCAGCAGGTTGGCGGGAACGGCGTACAGCGGTAGGGCACCGAAATGCAGCAGCTGCAGGGGCAGGGTCCAGAGGGAGGCCGCCAGGGGCACCGCCACGGCGGCGGCCAGCCCTTGCGGCATCCACGCCGCCAACGCCTGCTCCTGGGGCCGAGCGCTCAAGAGCAGCCCCGCGGTGGCCGCCACACTGAGCTGGAAACCGACATCCAGTAGCCAGTCGGGCCGCACCGCCAGCACCAGCGCCACGCACAACAGCAACACCCCCAGCGGCCGGGGCCGGCGGCGGGCCTCCTGCAGCGCAAAGGCCAGGGCCCCCATCAACACCGCGCGCACAACGGAGGGCTGGGGCCCGGCCAGCAGCAAAAACAAGCCCATGGCCCCGAGGGCCAACAGCCAGCGCAGCGGCCGCGGCGCCAGGCGGCCTACGGCCATGACCGCCCCCAGCAGCACGGTGAGATGAAAGCCGCTGGCCGCCAGGGCGTGGGAAAGCCCCGAGGCGCGGAAGGCCTCCCGCACCTCCAGGGGCAGGGGCACCACCGCACTGCCCAGCACCAGGGCTGCCAGCACGCCACCGGCGGCGGGGCCACCGGACTGCAGCAGGGCGGTGGCCATGCGGCGGCGCAGATCCGCGATCGGCGTGGCGGGCCGATGCAGCAAGCGCCAGCGCTGCACCCGCAGCTGGGTCCACGCCCCCTGCCTCCGCAGCCGTTCGGCCGGCCCCGCCAGCAGCGGATGGATAGCAGGCCGGGGGAGCTGCAGGCGCCCCTCCACCTGCAGATGCCAGCCCAGCCGCAGGGGCGGGCAGGGGCGGAACAGCAGCTCCGTGCGCCCCACCGGGAGCTGCGCCAGGGCGCGGCAGCTGGCACCGGTGGGATCCGGGCGGGGATCCTCCAACAGCTGCAGCCGCAGCTGGACGGCCGCGCGAGGCCGCGCCGGCGTCAACAGCCCAACGGGGTCCGCCGCCTGCGGACGCGGTTGCCCGGCCTGACTACAGAGCCATAACAGCGGCAGCAGCCCACAGGCACCGATGAGCCAGGGCCGTGATCGCCCGCCCCAACCGCAGCGGCGGATCCAGGGGACAGCGGCCATGGGGCGACCCGGGCTTCAGCAGCGCAAACAGCATTCCCCTAGGGTTCGGCGTCAGTCCCCATCGCCATGCCGCGCCTGCGGTTGAAGGCCAGTGCGCTCCTCTGCGCTGGCCTGTGCCTCGCCAGCCCCGCCGCGCTGGCTCAGCCGCGCACGGTGACCGTGGCCGCCGGCGACACCCTGGAGGAGCTGGCGCAGCGCCACCGGGTGAACCTGCAGGCGCTGATCGAGCTCAACGCCATCAGCGATCCCACCCTGCTGCAGATCGGCCAGGTGTTGAAACTGCCCCAACCCACCGCCACCACCGGCCCCTCGGCAAGCCCGGCCCCAGCGCAGGACAGTCCGCCGCCACCGCCCGGCAGCGGCACCCAGGCGGCGGCGGCCCTGCTGCTGAGTCCAGCGGAGCGGCGCGATCGGGCTGAACTGGAACTGCGGGAGCAGTCGGGGCTGGCCCGCTGGAAACGGTTCAACCAGACGGCCGTCGACTGGTCCGGCTGGCGCCTGCACCCCGGCGGCGTGCGCATCACCCTGGTGAAACCATCCATCGCCGACGTGGGGGCCACCACGGCGCTGGCCACGGCGGTGGCGGTGCAATGCGAGAGCCTGCGGCAGACCTGGCGGATCGATGGCAGCTGGCAGCGCTGGCAGACCCCGGCGGCGGGGTCGGTGGGTCAGCGGATCGTGCTCGATCTCTGCAGCAACACCCTCGACAGCCCGGCGCTGCCGGTGCCGCCGGCCCCCTAGACCGCCACAGCCTGTTTCTGGAGCAGCGGGAAACCCAGAGCTTCCCGTTCCGCCAACCAGGCCTCGGCCACCTGCCGCGCCAGGTTGCGGATGCGGCCGATGGTGGCGGTGCGCTCGGTCACCGAGATCACCCCACGGGCCTCCAGCAGGTTGAAGGTGTGGCTGCACTTGAGCACGAAATCCAGGGCCGGCGCCGGTAGCTGCTTCGCCACCAGCTCAGCCGCCTCCGCCTCGTAGAGGGCAAACAACTGTTTGAGGCGCTCGGGGTTGGAGGCCTCGAAGTTGTAGGTGCACTGCCCTTTCTCAAACGGCAACCAGATATCGCCGTAGGAGCGGTTGCCGTCCCAGCTGAGCTCCCAAATGCTCTCCACGTCCTGGAGATACATGGCCAACCGCTCCAGGCCATAGGTGATCTCGATCGACACCGGCCGGCAGTCGAGGCCGCCGCACTGCTGGAAGTAGGTGAACTGGGTCACCTCCATGCCATCGAGCCACACCTCCCAGCCCACACCCCAGGCGCCGAGGGTGGGGGATTCCCAGTTGTCCTCCACAAAGCGGATGTCATGGTCACGGGCACGGATGCCCAGGGCCTCCAGCGAGGCGAGGTAGGTCTCCTGGATGCCATCAGGGCTGGGCTTGATCAGCACCTGGTACTGGAAATAGTGCTGGGCCCGGTTGGGGTTGTCGCCGTAACGGCCATCGGTGGGACGCCGGCAGGGCTCGGGGTAGGCCACGGCCCAAGGCTCCGGACCAATCGCCCGAAGCACCGTGTGGGGGCTCATCGTGCCGGCACCCTTTTCGGTGTCATAGGGCTGCAGGATCAGGCAACCGCGCTCCGCCCAGAAGCGGTTGAGGGTGCTGATGATGTCCTGGAAGTGCACGGTGTCTCCTGACGCGGAGGGCGGGGCCGGCGGCGGAACGCCCAAGCGGCGATTCTGCCGAGCCGCCGTCCAGACGGGCCAACCTCAGGCCAACAGCTCCAACAGGCCCATCTGACCGGCGGCTAACGGACGGTGATGCGCCTGGGCGAACCCGGCATCTCGAGCCAGCCGACATTGCTGATCTCCGCTGGGGAAGCGGGCGATGCTGTCCTCCAGGTAGGCGTACTGAGCTTCCATGCCAGACCGGCGCGCCAAGGGCACCACC
>JBEIQU010000076.1:0-7437 GCA_040376355.1 Prochloraceae cyanobacterium
GCCGTCCTGCACCATGGCCAGTCAGTGGGACAACTTTCTACGCAACCAGGGGGAGTGGAGGGGGACGTTCACGTCCTTGGGCCCTGACGCCCAGGTGCTCCAAACCACGGCCACAATCCTGAACCTGGAACAGGGGGATGAGGAGCGTCTGGTGCACTTTCGCCTGCGTCGCTTCGCCAATGGCGACCTCCATGGCGAACCGAGCCGAGACAACCGGGAGGACTACCGCACCCTGGGGCGGCAGGTGGTGTTTTTTGCCAGCGGTAGTTTCTGCAAGGGCACCCTCCAGGTCGCACCCGGCACCGTGTTTGGCGGCGAGTTCGGCTTCATTCACGGCGATCGACGCCACCGGTTGGTGCAGCTGCATCACAGCGATGGTTCCTTTGACCAGTTGGTGCTGATTCGGGAATGGCGAACGGGCCACGATGAACCGGAACGGCCTGCGCTTCAGCTCGACCATCTGATCGGCAGCTGGAGTGGCCAGGCACAGCGCATCAGTGCCGACTGGCCCGAGCCGGACAGCTTCGACTGCCAGCTGGAGGTGCAACGCCTTGCCGATGGCGCTGTGCAGTGGCGCAGCCGGGTGGGGGATCAGATCCACGCTCACCGCTTGCAGGGACAAGAGCCCGTGCTGGCCATCGAGGGGGGTTCCCAGCCCCAGCGCTTCACCCTGCTGGCCGATGGCGGCTACCACCTCGGCCCCCATCAGGTGAGCCACCGCGAACCGTTCTGCGTGGAGGCCGGCTGGCTGATCGTTCCGAATCAGTTCGAACGCTTGGTCCGCCGATTTGATGGCAGTGGCGCCTGGCTGGATTCCACCCACTGGGTGCTGCAGCGCCACTGATCGCCGGTCTGCCGGATGGTCGGGCCCAAGCCCTCAGCTGCTCCCCCAATCTTCACCATCCGGGGATAACAACCGCGCTTGACACTTCAGGAACCGTGCCGGGATCGCACTTGATCCCATATGGGGGTTGAAGCGAGGGCCCCGGTGGCGGGATTGTCAGGGCCATGAACCCCACCATTCCGGAAGGAGGCATGACAACCCCCACCTTCACCCAGACCCTCTCCATCGGTGAGCTGGAAGCCAGCTATCCGCTGTACTGCAAGGCCCTGCGCATCCTGGTGCGCGATGGCGTCAGCCTGGCCAAGGCCAGCCGCACCGTCGCCTGGAGTCGCCTGTCCACACTGCATCACTGCATGCCCCGCAACTACCGCCATCCCGAGCAACTGTTCTTTCTGCTGAACCGGGACGTGCAGAGCAAGACCACCGCGGCGGCCTGAAGGACGGTTACCTGCCCATGGCAGCCCCTTGGCGCTGCCCACCACGGCGGGGGAATCTGGGGGCCATGTCGCTTTGAGACCGGTGGTGCTGCAGGCGGAACAGGGCCAGATCCAGATCCACACCGAGAACATCTTCCCGATCATCAAGAAGGCCGTCTACAGCGGCCATGAGGTGTTCCTGCGGGAGCTGGTGAGCAATGGGGTCGATGCCATCAGCAAGCGGCGCATGGCCGCCATGGCCGGCGACTGCAGCGAAGGCAGTGAGGGGCAGATCCGCATCCGGATCGACCGCGAGGCCAAGACCCTCACCATCTCCGACAACGGCATCGGCATGACTGCCGACGAGGTGAAGCGCTACATCAACCAGGTGGCCTTCTCCAGCGCCGAGGACTTCCTCGAAAAATACAAACAGGAGAACGACGCGATCATTGGCCACTTCGGCCTGGGGTTCTATTCCAGCTTCATGGTGGCCAAGCAGGTGGAGCTGGTGACCCTGAGCGCCCGCGAGGGCAGCGAGGCGGTGCGCTGGAGCTGCGACGGCTCCCCCAATTTCAGCCTCGAGGCCGGAGAGCGCAGCGAAGCCGGCACCGATGTAATTCTGCATCTCATGGAGGAGGAGCTCGAGTACATCGAGCCGGCACGGATCCGCACGCTGATCACCACCTACTGCGACTTCATGCCGGTGGAGGTGCAGCTGGAGGGGGAAACCGTGAACAAGCGGGAAGCCCCCTGGCGCAAGAGCCCCCGCGACCTCACCGACAACGACTACATCGAGCTCTACCGCTACCTGTATCCCTTCCAGGGGGATCCACTGCTCTGGGTCCACCTCAACACCGATTACCCCTACAACCTGCAGGGCATCCTCTATTTCCCGAAATCCACCGGCCGGGCGGACTGGGAAAAGGGCGAGATCAAGCTCTACTGCAACCAGGTGTTTGTCAGCGATTCGATCAAGGAGGTCGTTCCCCGCTACCTCCTGCCGTTGCGCGGCGTAATCGATTCACCCGACATCCCACTGAACGTGAGCCGCTCGGCCCTTCAAACCGATCGCCGCGTGCGTTCCATCGGGGGGTTTGTGGCCAAGAAGGTGGGCGACCGCCTCAAGGACCTGCACCGCGACGATCCCAAGCGCTATGCCGAGATCTGGGAATCCCTGGCGCCGTTCATCAAAATCGGCGCCATGGAGGATGAGAAGTTCGCCGATCAGGTGAGTGAGCTGGTGTTGTTCGGCTCCACGGCCAGCGCCGCCGATGGCGACAGCCCCGACCCGATCCCCGGCACCGAGGGGAAGGCCTACACCACCCTGGGCGGATACCGGTCGCGCCTGGATCAGGCCAACGACAAGCGCATCCTCTACTGCACCGATGAAGCGGGACAGGCGGGGGCACTGGCCTTGTGGAAGAGCCAGGGGGCCGAGGTGCTGCTGGCGGACACCTTCATCGACACCCAGTTCATCCCGTGGCTCGAGTACCGCCACAACGAGCTGAAGTTCCAGCGGGTGGACAGCGAACTGGACGACTCTCTGCAGGACAAGGACAACGAGCTAAGCGATGCCGATGGCAAGGACAGCTCCGAAAAACTGCGGGAACTGTTCAAGACAGCCCTCGCCAGCGACAAGGTGACCATTCAGGTGCAGGCCCTCAAGGGGGACCAGGCACCGGCGGCGCTGATCCTGCTGCCGGAGCAGATGCGCCGCATCAACGACATGGGTGCCTTGATGGAGCAACGCCTGCCCGGCCTACCTGACCACCATGTGTTGTTGGTCAATCGGCGCCATGCCCTGGTGGAGGGCTTGCTCAAGCTCTCCGCCGGCTCCGTTCTCACCACCGCCGGCCAATCCCCGAGCCAGCAGCTGGCCGATGATCTCAGCCGCCACGTCTATGAGATGGCGCGGCTTGCGGTGGGAGGTCTGGAACCCAATCAATTGGCCGGGTTCCAGCAGCGCAGCTGTGATCTGATGGGCCGACTGATGCAACGGGGGATCTGAGCCCCTGATCCCCATGGCCACCACGGCACTGGTTCCAGCCCTGTTGTTGCTGCTGGGTGGTGGCCTGCTGTCCCAGCTGTTGGGACAGCTCATCCACCTGTTAGCCCGGCGGAGTCACAGCGAACCCGCGCGGCTACTGGCGGAGGCGGTGCCCGTGGGGGGATGGCTGCTCAGCGCGGCCTTGGCTTGGCGCCAGCTACCCCTGGACTTAGGGGGGGATCAGCTGCTGATGGCGGCGGCCAAGCTCGTGCTACTGGTGCTGTTGGTGCGTGTCGCCAACCGCGTCTGCACCCGGGCGTTCCGCCGCTGGACCGAGCGCTGCCCGGATGAGGCGGTGGCCGCCATGCTGTGGTCCCTGGCGCCGATGCTGCGGGCCCTGATTTGGTGCCTCGGGGCGGTGCTCTATCTGCAGAACATTGGGGTGCAGATGGCCGCCATCTGGGCCCTGCTCAGCGCCGGTGGCATCGGCGCCGGCCTGGCCCTGAAACAGCCGGTGCAGGAGTTTTTCAATTACCTCACGATCCTCCTGGATCGCCCCTTCCAAACGGGTCAGTGGATCCAGGTGAATGGCATCACCGCCCGTGTCGAACGGGTCGGTGTGCGTTCCACCCGGCTTCGCAACCTCAGCGGTGAGGCGGTCGTCATGGGCAACAGCCTGCTCACCAATGCGGTGGTGATCAATTGCGATGAACTGCAGCAGCGGCGGGTGGTGCTGCGATTCGCCCTAGCGGCAGCGGCACCCCCCCAGGCCCTTGAGCAGGTGCCCGCTCGGGTTCGGCAGCTGGTGGGTGCCGAGCCGGAGGCATGTTTCGAACGCTGCCATTGCCTCGATGTTCAGGGCAGTGCACTGCTCTATGAGCTGGTGTACGGCCTGGAGGGCTTGGATGTGCAACGCCATCGGGAGGTGCAGCAACGGATCACCCTGGGGGTGAACCGGCTGCTGCAGGACCTGGGCCTGATCTTGGCGGCCAACTGACTTGCTACTGTAGGCAGCTTGGGCCGAAGCCGGTCCATGGTTCGTTGTTCCTCAGAAGGTCGGTCATGTCCCGGGTCTGCCAGCTCACCGGCAAGCGCGCCAACAACGGCATGGCCGTGTCGCACTCCCACGTGCGCACCAAGAAGCTGCAACAGGTGAACCTGCAGGAGCGCCGCCTGTGGTGGGCCGAAGGCAATCGCTTCATCAAGTTGCGGGTGTCCACCCGTGCCCTGAAAACCATCCAGAAAAAGGGTCTGGGCGCCTATGCCAAGGAACTGGGCATCAACCTCGCCAAGATCTGAGCTCGAGCCGGTTCTGGATCCACAGCGATCCGTGATCTCACGCCGCCAGTTGCTGGAGGGAATCACCGCCGGCCTGGCGGTTTGTTGTGGGTGGCCACGCCAGGCCGGCGCCCTGGGGGGAACCCTGCCGCCGCTGGATCAACCGGCGCCTGACTTCGCCCTGGATGGGGTGCCCGGTCCCCGCAGCCTCGCTGACTTCCGCGGCCAGTGGCTGGTGCTGTATTTCTATCCGCGGGATTTCACGGAAGGCTGCACCATCGAGGCCCGCGGCTTCCAGCGCGACCTGGAGCAGTTCCATCGCCTGGGCAGCGAAGTGGTGGGCATCAGCGCCGACAGCGCCGACAGCCATGCGGAGTTCTGCGGCAGTGAGGCGCTGGTGTATCCACTCCTGTCCGACCCCGGCGGAGCGGTCAGTCGCCGCTACGGCAGCTGGATTGCTCCCTTCTCCCAGCGGCACACCTTCTTGATCGACCCCGATGGCACCCTGCGAGCCCAGTGGCTTGGGGTGAGACCCCTCGGCCACAGCCAGGAGGTGCTCGCCACCCTGAAGGAGTGGCAGCTCAAAAGCTGAGCCAGCCCATGCTGCTGGCCACCTGAAAGCCAACGGTGCCCAGCAGCGCACCCAGCAGGGAGCCGCCAAACGCCAACCAGCCCAGCGGGGCACCCACCGCTTCACTGGCGGTGCTGGGCTCCACCAGGCTCAGGCGCTGAGCGGAAGGGGACTGATTGTCCTGCTGACGACGGATAAGGGCTTCGAAATCAGGCATTCGATCTCCTGGGCGACGGATTGATAGGCCGACCAACCGGCCATGCGACGGGGGTC
The DNA here is from genome assembly GCA_040376355.1 of Prochloraceae cyanobacterium. Classification (GTDB taxonomy): domain Bacteria; phylum Cyanobacteriota; class Cyanobacteriia; order PCC-6307; family Cyanobiaceae; genus Vulcanococcus. Next base: position 5,370 of record JBEIQU010000076.1, read on the forward strand.
AGATCGACCCCGGTCGTCGCAGGCCATGGAGACGGGTAGACCCTGGTTTTCTGCCTTGTCGAAGGCACTCAGCAGGGGCACTTCCGCCGCCAGCACCTGCAAACCAAACGACTCCAGAGCCTGGCGGGCATCGGCGATGGCGCGCTGTTGGCGCTGGTCCACCTTGGCCATCAACACCGCATGGGGAACACCCACCTTCTGGAGCAACTGCGCCAACTCCACGGTGAGCTCCACGGAGCGGGCCTTGGGGGCCGTGGGCAACAACACAAGATCAGAGCCCACCGCCAGATGGCGCAGTTCCTCTTCGTCGCTGCTCGCTTGGCCGTCGGTGATCACCACGTCGGCATGGCGCGTGGCTTTGGCGGCTGCTTCCACGGGCACGATCGTGAACGGCAGCGAGCCGCGAATGCCATAGGCCAGGGCAGAGCGGTTGCGATCGGCATCCACCACACACACGTGGCGCCCCTGTTCAGACCAGACGCTGGCGAGGTGGATGCTCGTGCAGGTTTTGGCAACTCCGCCCTTCTGACCGGAGACGGTGATGAACACCAGCGGGCTGCAGGTGCCCGGAGGATAGGGTCAGCTTGCTGTTTTTGCAGTATGCGCTGACACGGCAATGCGCTCCATGCGGTTCAGGTGAGCCATGCCCACATGCAGGCTTTCGCAAAACAGACACTGCCCTTCAAAGCACACCTGAAACAACTCGCCCTGGCTGGCCTGCAGCTGGTAAATGGTGCCGCCGTAGGGGCCGACCATCACGGGAGAGGCTGACATGGGGGATGCGGCGGTAACGGCCAGAGCGTGACGCGCCCGAGCAGCCGCGACCATCGGTAGAAGTACCGGGCCAATGGGCGGCGGCGCGTCAGCCCCAGCCCTCCAACACCAACTTGCCGATGCCGGTGCCGGCTTCCATGACCTGATGGGCCCGTTGCAGGTGTGTCGCATGGATCGAACCCAGACAGTGCTGCAGGGTTGTGCGCAAGCTGCCTGCGCTGGCCAGCTCAGCCACCTGCTGCAGGATGCGCCCTTGTTCCGCCATGTCGTCGGTCTGGAACAGCGAGCGGGTGAACATCAGCTCCCAATGCAGGGAGAGACTCTTTCGCTTGAGGGCGAGCACATTGATGGCGCTGGGATCGGGGTCATCGATCAAGGCCAAGGCACCCTGGGGAGCCAGCAGCTCCACCAGCGACTGAAAATGCTGAGCGGTCTGCGTGAGGCTGATGGCGGCGTGGACCGGCGGCACGTCCAGGGCGGCGACCTGAGCCGCCAGCGGTTGGTGGTGGTCGATCACATGCTCCACCCCCAACTCCTGAAGCCAGCTGCGCGAAGCCGGGCGTGAGGCGGTGCCGATGACCGTGAGGCCCGTCAACAGCTGAGCCAGCTGCACCAGGATCGACCCCACGCCCCCGGCGGCCCCCACCACCAGGAGGCTCTGGTTGGCATGGCCGGAGGGCTCGCGCGGCAGGCGGAGCCGATCGAACAACAGCTCCCAGGCGGTGATGGCCGTCAGCGGCAAGGCGGCCGCCTGGCTGGGGGTCCAGGTGGCGGGTCGATGGCCCACCAGGCGGTGGTCGACCACATGGCGTTCGCTGGTGCACCCCGGACGATTCAAGGCACCGGCGTACCAGACACGATCCCCGGCCGCAAAGCCGCGAACCTCTGCACCCACCGCCAAAACGGTGCCGGCGCAGTCCCAACCCAGCACGCGCCATTCCCCCTCGGGAGGCAGCTCGCGGCGACGCACCTTGGCATCCACCGGATTGACCCCCACGGCCTCCACCTGCACCAACACATCGGTGGGGCCGGGATCCGGCTCCGGCAGCTGCAGATCGATCAAGCAGGCCGCACTGGCATCCGCACGCCCATGGCCGTAACCCACCGCCCGCATGGATCAGGCCTCGAGACGTTGCAGAAGCACCTGGTGCACGGCTGTAGCCTGTTGCATCTGCCGCAGGTCATCAGCGGCGGTGGGTTGATCCAGCGCTTCCCCCCAGGCCGCGCTGAGCTGATCCGCCGACGGCAACCCATCGGCGAGATCGATGCAGCCGCAGCCGAATTCGCTGGCACA
>JBEIQU010000013.1:0-16149 GCA_040376355.1 Prochloraceae cyanobacterium
CCATTGGCCAAGCGGCTGTTGCGGGTGGGGTAATTGGCCAACACCAACGCCAACCGCCTCTCAGCGGTCGGGGTGGTGCGCAGGGAGCACCAGCGGGCAGCTAACTCCGCGATCCACGTTAGACGGCCCTGGTCAGGCTCATAGCGCTGCAGCGCCGTGACCAGCCGTGCATCGGCGCTGAAGGTCTCCTTGAAAGCCCCCACGCGGGTGGTGAGCCGACCATCCAGCTCCGGGAGGGCCACCTGAAGGCTGAGGTCGAGCGGGGACAGCCCGAGACTGCTGCCCTGCCAGGCCTCCCGGCTTTGGGTGCTGCAGAGCACTTGGAGCACTGGTACCCCCAGCCCATCCCAGAGGGGAGCCCCCAAGCCCGCCTCACTGAGTTGCACCGAGGCAAACGACGTGGTGCACAGCACCACCTGCACCCCCTCGCGTGCCAACAGATCGGAGACACCGCCCTGCACAGCGGGGGAGCGCAGGCTGCTGACCCACAGGGCCCGCGGGGCGAGCCCCTGGGCGCGGAGGGCCTGCAGCAGGGCCTCCACCAGACGGAGATCCCCCGCCTGCAACAGGGCGCGGTAGAGCACGACCCCAACCCGAACGCCGGGTTCCTGGCGCCAATCGTGGGGGAGCGGATCGGGCAAGGGCTGCACCTGGGGGGCGCTGGCGCGGCCCTCGAGCAACAGCTCGCGCAGGCTGTCCAATAGGTGCTGAAGGTTGTCCGTTCCCCCCTCCAGTAGGCAGCGGCTGCAGGCTTGGCTGAAGGCCATGTCCTCAGTGCCGAGGGGAAGCAGTTCGGGCTCCAGATCTGCCGTTCCAGCCAGCACCAACAGCCGGCGATCGGCACGCTCTGCGGCCCAGCGCTGCAGCTGCTCCAGGCCATAACCCCAGTGGCTGCGTCCGCCCAGCAGCCGCAACACCACCAGGCGGGTCTGCTGCAGGCTGGTGCGCAGATAGTGATCCAGCACAGCCGGATGCTGCAGGGCCGCCAGGTTGAGGGCCCGAATGGCGATGTCCACCCCAAAGGGGTGCGGGTCGTGGTCGAGCACGGCGGCGAGGGCCGCCAGATCGGTGTCGGCACTGCTCAACAGCACCACCGCCGCCGGGGGCTGCTCGATGAACACCACCCCATCGGAGGGGCTGGTGCTGCCAGGCACGGCGGCGAGACGGTGCATGCCCCCCATCTTGCTGCGGTCGAGCCCTCGCAGGGCGGGGGGCGGCGGTGAGAAGATCGACTGCAGCTGTGGCCACCACCGCCCGCCGGATCCATGCACCAATTCCTGCCCTACGCCTGGTTCGGTGGCCGCTGCGTGCCCTTTGCGGAGGCCACCCTGTCGGTGGCCACCCATGCCCTGCACTACGGCACAGGGGCCTTCGGGGGCATGCGGGCCATCCCGAATCCCTCCGATGGCCAGGAGATCCTGCTATTCCGCGCCGATCGCCACGCCAAACGCCTCAGCCAAAGCGCTCGTCTGCTGCTCACGGAGCTCAGCGAGGACACCATTCACAGCGCCATTGGGCAATTCCTACAGGCCAACAAACCCAGCTGCCCGGTGTATCTGCGGCCGTTTGTGTACACCAGCGACCTGGGCATCGCCCCGCGGCTGCACAACATCGAGACCGATTTCCTGATCTACGGCCTCGAGCTCGGCGACTACCTCTCACCGGAAGGGGTGAGCTGCCGCATCAGTTCCTGGACCCGGCAGGAGGACCGCTCCCTGCCCCTGCGGGGCAAGATCAGCGGCGCCTACATCACCAGCTCTCTGGCGAAGACCGAAGCGGTGAAAAGCGGCTTCGATGAAGCGCTGCTGCTCAACAGCCGCGGCAAGGTCAGTGAAGCCAGCGGCATGAACCTGTTCATCGTGCGCGACGGTGTGCTCATCACCCCTGGCGTCGATCAGGACATCCTCGAGGGCATCACCCGCGCCAGCGTGCTGGAGCTGGCCCAAGCCATGGGGATCCCCACCCTGGAACGCCCGGTGGACAAGAGCGAACTGTTCGTGGCCGATGAGGTCTTCCTGAGCGGCACCGCCGCCAAGGTGACCCCGGTGCGGCGGGTGGAAAGCACCGACCTGCGCCCCCAAAGGCCGGTGATGGATGCCATCCGTGAACGGCTCACCGCCATCACAGAGGGGCGCGATCCCGCCTATGACCACTGGGTCACCCGCGTGCGTCTGAACGGTTGATGCTGGCGACCCAACGGATCGGTTTCCTCGAGCGGCTGCACAGTGCCGAGCACCCGGTGCTGGTGTTTGACGGTGCCACGGGTACCTCGTTGCAGCAGATGGATCTCTCCGCCGAGGACTTCGGCGGTGCGGCCTTGGAGGGTTGCAACGAGAACCTGGTGTTCACGCGCCCCGATGCCGTGCAAGCGGTGCATCGCCTGTTCCTCGATGCCGGCTGCGATGTGATCGAGACCGACACCTTCGGGGCGGCCTCCACCGTGTTGGCGGAATACGATCTGCAGGATCAGGCCTTTGCCATCAACCAACGCGCCGCCGAGCTGGCGCGGGAGATGGCGGAGGCCTACAGCACCCCAGAGAAGCCACGCTTTGTGGCGGGGTCGATGGGGCCCACCACCAAGCTGCCCACCCTGGGTCACATTGACTTTGACGAGCTTCGCGATGCCTTCGCCGAGCAGGCCGAGGGCCTGATCGCCGGCGATGTGGATCTGTTCATCGTGGAGACCTGCCAGGACGTGCTGCAGATCAAGGCAGCGCTGCAGGGCATCGAGCAGGCCTTCGCCAAAACGGGTCAGCGCCGGCCGCTGATGGTGAGCGTGACGATGGAAACCACTGGCACGATGTTGGTGGGCTCCGACATCGCCGCTGTGGTGGCGATCCTTGAGCCCTTCCCGATCGATGTGCTCGGGCTCAATTGCGCCACGGGCCCCGAGCAGATGAAGGAGCACGTGCGCTACCTGAGCGAGCACAGCCCCTTCGTGGTGAGTTGCATCCCCAACGCCGGATTGCCCGAGAACATTGGCGGGGTCGCGCATTACCGCCTGACACCGGTGGAGATGAAGATGCAGCTCATGCACTTCGTGGAGGACCTCGGCGTGCAGGTCATCGGAGGCTGCTGCGGCACCACCCCGGCCCACATCGCGGCCCTGGCGGAGCTGGCCGCGGAATTGAAACCGGCACCACGACGGGTGCGTACCCCCGAGCTGCGGCAGAACCCCAAGGATCCCCGCCCAGCCCTGGCCTACGAGCCCAGCGCCAGCTCGATCTATGGCACCACGCCCTACCTGCAGGACAACTCCTTCTTGATCATCGGCGAGCGGCTCAATGCCAGCGGCAGCAAGAAAGTGCGTGATCTGCTGGCGGAAGAGGACTGGGATGGCCTGGTGGCCGTAGCCCGCGGCCAGGTGAAGGAGAACGCGCACGTTCTCGACGTCAACGTCGACTACGTGGGTCGGGACGGCGAGCGGGACATGAAACAACTGGTGAGCCGTCTGGTCACCAACGTCAACCTTCCCCTGATGCTCGATTCCACCGAGTGGCAGAAGATGGAGGCTGGCCTCAAGGTGGCCGGTGGCAAGTGCATCCTCAACTCCACCAACTACGAGGACGGCAACGAACGCTTCTTCAAGGTGCTGGAACTGGCCCGCACCTACGGCGCCGCTGTGGTGGTGGGCACGATCGATGAGGAGGGCATGGCCCGCACGGCGGAACGCAAGTTCGCCATTGCCCAGCGGGCCTACCGCGATGCCCTCGAATTCGGCATCCCGGCCCATGAGATCTTCTACGACCCCCTGGCTCTGCCGATCTCCACCGGCATCGAAGAAGACCGCGAGAACGGCCTGGCCACGGTGGAGGCGATCCGGCTGATCCGCCAGAACCTGCCCGGTGTGCACGTGGTGCTGGGCGTGAGCAATGTGAGCTTTGGCCTCTCACCGGCGGCCCGGATCGTGCTCAATTCCGTGTTCCTGCATGACTGCTGTGAGGCGGGCATGGATGCGGCCATCGTGAGCCCCGCCAAGATCCTGCCCCTGGTGAAGATCAGCGAGGAGCACCAGCAGGTGTGCCGTGATCTGATCCACGACAACCGCCGTTTCGACAACGGTGTGTGTGTGTCTACGACCCGCTCACCGAACTCACCAAGCTGTTCGAAGGTGTGAGTGCCAAGGAGGCCCGGGCCTCAGGCCCACAACTGAGCGACCTGCCGATCGAGGAGCGCCTCAAGCAGCACATCATCGATGGTGAACGCATTGGTCTCGAAGATGCCCTGAAGATCGCCCTGGAGCTTTATCAACCCCTGGCGATCATCAACACCTTCCTGCTGGATGGCATGAAGGTGGTGGGCGAGCTGTTCGGCGCCGGCCAGATGCAGCTGCCTTTCGTGCTGCAAAGCGCCGAAACGATGAAATCCGCAGTGGCCTTCTTGGAGCCGTTGATGGACAAGGTGGAGGGGGAGAGCTCCGCCAAAGCGAAGTTTCTGATCGCCACGGTGAAGGGCGATGTGCACGATATCGGCAAGAACCTCGTGGACATCATCCTGACCAACAACGGCTACGAGGTGATCAACCTCGGCATCAAACAGCCGGTGGAGGCAATCATCGAGGCCCAGCAACAGCACAACGCCGACTGCATCGCGATGAGCGGTCTACTGGTGAAATCCACGGCCTTCATGAAGGACAACCTGGAGGCCTTTAACGCCGCGGGCATCGACGTGCCGGTGATCCTCGGTGGGGCCGCACTGACCCCCCGCTTTGTGAACAAGGACTGCCGCGAGGTGTACCGGGGGCAGGTGATCTATGGGCGTGATGCCTTCGCCGACCTGCGCTTCATGGATGCCTTTGTGGCGGCCCGCGATGCCGACCAATGGGACAACGGCCGTGGCTTCCTGGCCGGTGCCCCCGAGGGTCTGGGGCTCGAACCGGCCACCGACGACACCGCTGCTCCCCCGACCGCCTCCGCGGCCAACGCTGCGCCCGAAGCCGAGGCTGCAGCCTCCACAGACCCAGCAACCGCAGCCCCAGCCAACGACCACCGCTCCGACGCCGTGCCCGAGGAGCCGGCCCTGAGCCCACCCTTCTGGGGCAGCCGGGTGCTCACGGAGGCGGAGATTCCGCTGGAGCAGGTGTTCGCCTATCTGGATCGCAATGCCCTGTTCGCAGGCCAGTGGCAACTGCGCAAGGCCCAGGGCCAATCCCGTGAGGAGTACGACGCCATGCTGGCCGAGAAGGCTGAGCCGGTGTTGCAGCAGTGGATGACCCGCTGCCTCGAGCAGCAGCTGTTAACCCCCCGTGTTGCCTACGGCTACTTCCCCTGTGGCCGTGAAGGCAACAGCGTGGTGGTGTTCGACCCCGATCAACGCAGCCGCGAACTCGGCCGTTTCGCCCTGCCCCGCCAACGCTCCGGCAACCACTACTGCATTGCCGACTTTTACCAAGACCTCGCCGGCGGCCAACCCACCGATGTGCTGCCCATGCAGGCTGTGACCATGGGCGAGAGGGCCACGAGCTTCGCCCAGGAGCTGTTCAAGGGCGACCAATACAGCGACTACCTCTATTTCCATGGGCTCGGTGTGCAGATGGCTGAGGCCCTGGCCGAGTGGGTGCATGCCCAGATCCGCGGCGAGTTGGGTTTTGGAGATCCCGCCGGGATGCCGCTGCGGGACGTGCTGGCCCAGCGATACCGCGGCAGCCGCTATTCCTTCGGCTATCCCGCCTGCCCCAACGTGGCCGATTCCCGGCAGCAGCTGGCCTGGCTCCAGACCGATCGCATCGGTTTGTCGATGGATGAGAGCGATCAACTGGAGCCTGAGCAGAGCACCACGGCCCTGGTGGCCCTGCACAGCCAGGCGCGCTATTTCGCCGCCTAGCTGACTGCCTAGGCTCATCGGGCCCCACACTCGCCCGTTCCATGGCCATTGCCGGACCCGGCGGCGTCGACGACGCCATCGCAGCAGGCCTCGACCTCGATGGGTCCCCGATCCCTGCGGAGATGCTCAGCCTCTACAACCAGGTGATGGAGCTGGAAAGCCAGCGCGCCCGCAGCGGCGTCAAGAAATCGATGCGCAACCGGATCGTCAAGACCGGCTGCAAGCATTTCGATCAACAGACCCTCGATGCACGCCTCAAGGCGGCTGGATGGGAGGGTCTCAAGGACAAGGAAATCGCCTTCTTCTACGGGGCCTGATCGTCAGGCCTCAGCTGCACAGATCCTCGAGGGTCTCAATCACCTCCTGTTGAAACTCCTCGAGATCGGAGGAATCCGACAAGTCGATGCCTTCACCGGCGGCGTTCTGGGCCAGCTCCTGAAAATGGAAGGCGCCTTCGCCATTGGCCAGGAACTCGATCGCCGAGCTCTCTCCGCTCTCCTTAAAGGCATCGCACAGGGCCAGGAAGGCGGCGTCTTCGGTGAAGTCCCAGCTCATTTAGGGGGGTCTGCTGAAAGACCTTTAACGCCTGCCCCCCAGGTTCCGTCAACTGTCTGGTCGCGTTTTGTGCCAGTCCGTCGTCAGACTGCCCATCAACACAGGCCTGGGCCGGTCGTTTCGTTACGCAGGTCACCGATGGAATCGCTGAACGTTCTGGGGGCCCCCCTGCAGGTGTGTGGCTGTGAGCCCATGACCGGTTGGTACCGCGATGGCCACTGCCGCACCGATGGGGCCGACCTGGGTCGCCACACCGTCTGTTGCGTGGTGGATGAGCGCTTTCTCTCCTACACACGGGCCCAGGGCAACGATCTCAGCACCCCTGCACCGCAGTACGGCTTTCCAGGGCTGAAACCCGGCGATCACTGGTGCGTCTGCGCCGGTCGCTGGCTCGAGGCCTACGAGGACGGGATGGCTCCGCCGGTGCGGTTGGAGGCCTGCGACCAGTCGGCCCTTGCGGTGATCCCGCTGGAGGTGCTTCAAGCCCACGCCAGCCCTGCCGCATGATGGCCCCATGGGTCTGCGTATCGCCGTCATTGGCATGGGCGCCTGGGGGAGCACCCTGGCCGCCCTGCTGAAGCAGCAGGGGCATCAGGTGTCAGGTTGGAGCCGCCGGGTCGGAGGTGATCCTGCGGAGCTGCTACCTAGCGCTGATCTGGTGCTGGTGGCGGCATCCATGGCCGGCGTTGAAGCCCTCGCCCCAGGGCTGAGTGCCGCCTGGCCCCCAGGTCTGCCCCTGCTGAGCTGCACCAAGGGCATCAACTTGGAACAGGGCTGCACCCCGGGGCAGCTGTGGCTGCGCCACAAGCCCCAGCTTCCCTTGCTGGTGCTGAGCGGGCCCAACCTGGCCACGGAACTGGCCGAGGGACTTCCCGCCGCCAGTGTGCTGGCCAGCAGCGATCTGGATCTGGCGCGGCACTGGCAGCATCAGCTCAGCAGTGAGCGCCTGCGGCTTTACAGCAACCACGATCCCGTGGGAACCGAAGTGGCAGGGGCCCTCAAGAACGTGATGGCCATCGCGGCCGGCATCTGCGATGGCCTGCATCTCGGCGCCAATGCCAAGGCATCGCTGCTCTGCCGTGGCCTGGTGGAAATGGGGGTGGTGATCCAGGGGCTGGGGGGGACGCCCGGCAGCTTGTATGGCCTGGCGGGCCTGGGGGATCTGCTGGCCACCGCCAACAGCCACCTGAGCCGCAACTACCGCTTCGGCCTGGCCCTGGCGCAGGGCCAGAGCCGCCAAGAGGCCCTCGTCAGTGTCGGGGCCACTGTGGAAGGAGCCAGCACCGCTGACGCCGTGCTCCTGCTCGGCCAGGAGCACCAGTGGCATTTGCCCATCTGCCACGAAGTGGTGGCGCTGATGGAGGGACAGGTGAAGCCCGATGCAGCGGTGCGCCGGTTGATGGAACGCCACCTCAAGGATGAGGGGCTGGTGCCCTAGCGATGGCAAGCCTGCCGGCTCTGCTGATCGAGGCCTTCAGCGCCGAGCCGCTGCAGGGCAATGGGGCCGGGGTGGTGCTGTTGGATGCCCCCGCTTCATCGGCCTGGATGCAGGGCCTTGCCAGCAGCCTGCGCCAGTCGGAAACCGCCTTTCTCTGGCGCGATCCCCGTGGGGCCTGGCTGCTGCGCTGGTTCACCCCCAGCTGTGAAGTGCCGCTCTGTGGTCACGCCACCCTGGCGGCTGCCCTGGGGTTGCACCACTGGGGGCGGCTGCAGAGCGAGGTGCCGCTGCAGTTGTGGACCCGTAGTGGGGGGTTGGAGGTGGCCGTGTCGTCCGCTGAGCTCCCACAGGTGAGCGTGACGCTCCCCAGTTCCGGATTGATCGATGAGCCAGAACCGCCGGCGTATCTGGGTCCTCTGCTGAGAGGCGCACCGCTGCGCTACTGGAGCAGCCCCCTGGGCTATCGCGTCGTGCTGCTGGCCCCCGACGTACCGCTCGCGCAGTTGCAAATGCCGGTGGATGGCCTGCAGGGCGAGGACAGAAATGGCCTGGTGGTGATGCAGGCGGCCCACGACCTCACGCCAGCACTGGCGGGTGAACCCTGCGACTACCAATTGCGCTTCTTTGCTCCGGGGCTGGGCATCGATGAAGACCCCGTGACCGGCTCCGCCCATGCCCTCGTGGCCCCCTGGTGGATGCAGCGCTTACAACGGCAATCCGTGCGTGGATGGCAGGCCTCGCATCGCCGTGGTGGAATGCTGTGCGAAGCCGTACACCCGGGCTTTGTGCGCCTGAGCGGCACGGGCCACCTCCTATGGGACGGACAGATCCACGCCCCTGGTTGCGGAGCCGACCCCTTGGGCTGGCAGGTGCCCAGCAGCAGCTGAAGCTGCGGGCTGTGCTCATGGGAACACCGATGGGTCTGGGCGCCCTGGCGGCTGGGTTCTGGTTGCAGGGTCTACGGCCAAGCAGCAACCCGGTGAACGGAGCACTGCTCGAGGCGATGTTGCAGAACCCGCCCCCGGTGCATCGCGCCGCGGCGGATTCCCGCGACGATCTGCGTGGTGTCCAGGCTGAGCGATCGCGCCCCCAACAGGGGGGCTTCGGCCTCGTGGAGCCGGAGCGGGGCACCCCACTGCAGCTGGACATCCGCGTGGCTGTCGCCCGGGACGCGGCCAGCCTTGAGGTCTCCAGCACGGGACCCTGGTGGTTGCGCCGGGCCGATGGACGGGTGCTGAGCCAGGGGGCTGCTGGCCAACCCCTCACCGTCAGCTCCGGACAACTGCCCGCTGCAGAGGTGAGCCTGGAGACCACGCCCGATGCCGCCCTCAGCCTGGATGGGCGTCGGTACCGCGGACGCCTACGGCTGCTGCAGATGCCCGGTGGGCTGTTGGCGGTGAATCATCTCCCCCTGGAGGAGTACGTGGCCTCCGTGGTGGGGGCGGAGATGCCCAGCTCGTGGAATCGCGAAGCGCTTAAAGCCCAGGCTGTGGCCGCACGCTCCTATGCCCTGGCCCATATGGCACGGCCCGCCAGTCGCCATTGGCATCTGGGCAGCACCACCCGCTGGCAGGCCTACCGGGGCCTGGCCAGCACCAGCGGCCAGACCCGGCAAGCCACCACGGACACCATCGGATTGATCCTCAGCTACCAGGGGGGGATTGTGGAGAGCTTGTATGCCTCCACCACGGCGCTCACCCTGGAAGCCCATGGCCACCTCGGGGCGTCGATGAGCCAGCACGGGGCCCAGGAGTTGGCCAGCCGAGGCATGACCTACAGCCAGATCCTGGCGCGGTACTACCCCGGTGCCTCCCTGGCCCGCCTGCGCAGTGGAGGCCGCTGATGGGCCGCTATGCAGAGCTGGGGCTGCAGCAAAGCCAACGGGCACGCGCCTCTGGCGCCCTGGTGCCGCTCGCCACCGAGCTCGTGACCCTGCCGGGGCTGGAGCCCTTTGTGTTGCGTCGACTGCTGTCCCCCACCCCCAAGCATCTCCGCAGCGCGGGGCCGAAGCCCAATCCCTTTCTGCCCTGGGACCGTGATCTGGAGGTGGAGCGGCTGGGCAACACGCACCTGGTGCTGCTGAACAAATACCCCGTGCAAGAGGGGCACCTCCTGCTGATTACGCAGCAGTGGAAAGCGCAGGCGGGTTGGTTGGAGCGCGGCGACTGGGAGGCCTTGGCCTGCATCGATCAGGACAGCCCAGGCCTCTGGTTCTTCAACAGTTGCGCTGCGGCAGGAGCCAGTCAGCCCCACCGACACCTGCAGTTGCTCCCCAGGTATCCAGGTGCCGCCAGCTGTCCCTTGCAACCGTGGATCGAGGCGCAGCTTGATGGGTCGGCCACACCCTGGCCCTGGCGCTACCGGATCAGTCGTCGCAGGGCCCATGGCACCGGCCAGGCCGCCGCGGAATTGGAGCAGCTGTACCGGCAACACCTGCGGGTGCTCGACCTGGGGGATCAGCAGCACGATCCAGCTCCCCGACGTCCCTACAACCTGCTGCTCGATCAGCACTGGTTGCTCACCGTGGAACGAATGCAGGAGCACTGGGCGGGCTTCAGCATTAACGCCCTCGGGTTTGCCGGCTATCTGCTGATCACGGAGCGTTCCGAGAGCACATGGCTGCAGCAACAGGGGCCGTGGGCGTTGTTGCAGGCGGTGGCGGCAGCCCCTGGCGGTTCGGGCACCCAGGCATCACAGCACGCCTGAGGCCGACGGCCCGATGCGTTTCCGTGGTTGCACGGATGTGGACCCTGAGGCGCCGGTCCTTAGCTGCAGAGAGACCACCACAGGGCACAACCATGGGGCGCACACGCAAGGCAACGTCGGCCAGGAACCGGCGGGTGGTGAGCCATCTGGCTCTGGTGGAACCACTGGTGCGTCACTACGGCAACCGTTGCGCCGAATCCTTCGATGATCTGCGCCAGGTGGCCCTGGAGGGACTGATCCATGCCGCTGAGCGCTTCAACGTCTCACGCCAGGTACCGTTTGCCGCCTATGCCCGCCCCCACATCCGCGGAGCGCTGTTGCATTACCTCCGCGATCGTGCCCATCTGATCCGGATCCCGAGGCGCCTGCAGGAACAGCTCGCCCGGGAGAAGGCCTCAACACTGGCGTTGGGTGGGCCCTCAGCCCTGCAGCCCCTGTCACGGCGTGTGATCATCAGCGACGAGGAGTTGGAGGCTCTGGCGGCTGTGCAGCCGGAGCCTGTGGGGCAAGCCCCCTCGGTGGGGGACCTGCTGCAGGAGTTACGTCCGAAGCAACGGCGACTGGTGCAGTTGGTGGTGTTGCAAGGCCGGAGCCTGCGGGCCGTGGCCCAGGACCACGGCATCAGCGCCAGCACGGTTCACCGGCAACTACGACAGGCCTTGGAGCAACTCAGGCGTCAGCTGAATCCTGCATCTGACGCTCGAGGGTGCTGATGGCGGCATTGATCGCGGCCAGCTGACGCTCCAGACCATCCCGCCAGAAGATCAGCGTCTGGTGCTTGCGCTGCTGATGCCGACGGCGGCACTGCGCTGCATTGCCCTCATCGGAGCAACCAAAGAAGGGCGGGAACATGGAAAAATGGTGCAAGCAACAGCAGTTCTAGCGATCAGCCTGAGGCCATCGCGTGCCCATTCCTGGCTGATTCCCGATCCCCGCTGACTGGATGAACGCCAGGTCTGGCAGGGGCTCATGGTCACCAACCCTTAAGACATGTCGACCGCCACGGCGGCCCCACCCCGATTTACTCCCAGGTTGAGAGCAGTTGGTCCCATAGGTCCGATGAGGCCGTTGATGCTCGCCCTGGTCGGCACCGTGCTGGTGGCACCAATCCCCGCCCATGCCTACGTGGCCTTGATGGCGGGCCAGTCCGCCAAGCCGCTGCAGGGGCAATTCAACGCTGTGCCGGTGCTGCACTCCAACCAACCGGAGGAGGTGCTCGGCCCCGGAATCCTGGTGAACACCTCCCCCGGCAGCGCCATCAGCGCCGAAACCAACGAACCGCTGGACAACGCCACGTACACCTTCAACGGTGAGTTCGGGTTGCATGTCCATCACAAGTACCACCCCAGCGATCGCAGCCGCATGGGCCGCGTCGGCGGACGCCGTGGTGAACTCACCCTGGCGACGATCCTGATCAATCCAGGGGGCACCCCGGTACACCTGCGCTTCAGCGAAGGTGCGGTACGCAACAGCTTCGAGGCCCCCTATCTGGCCACCAACCTGATGGGGGTCAAACCACTCGGTCCCCGTCCCTGGAACACCGGGCCCGGCGATGCCACCGCTGTGCAGATGCTCAGGCAGCAATTGGATCGCCGCCTCGCGGATGAGATCACCATCCCCCCCTACAGCCGACTGGTGTTATTCAGCACCGCGCTGCCGGCCAAGGGGATTGCGAACGCTCTGCTGAAGGGACGCAGCGATGGCCCCTTCCAAATGGCGGTGGTCGCCGCTGAAGACCCCAGCAGCGATCTGGACATCCTCGCGGTGCTGGACAGTGGGCGCCTGGCCCCCGGCAGGATCTACCTCAGCCGCGTGCACCAGATCCAAAGTGGCGTGGTGTTCTCCAGGGTTGCTGGGGTGGCCCTCGGTGACCGGTACGACGCAAGCGTCGAGCACGACCTGGATCAATCACCACTGCATGTGCCGCTGACCAGCACCAACCGCCATGACTTCGGCACCGGTGAGGTGCAGGTGAACCCCCTGGCCTCGCGCATGGTGGATTCATCGCTGAACAACGTGGGCACCTATGGGGTTCGCTTCGGCGTGGAGCTGAATCTGCGGGGCAGCGGCCCCTATGACTTGGTGCTGAGCCATCCAACCCCGAATGGCCGTCACTTCACGGCCTTCCGCGGCTCGATCGGCATCCAAACCGACGAGGGCTATCAGGAGGTGCATGTCGGCATGCGCTCTGGCCAGAGCCTCCCTATTAGCAGCCTGAACCTCAAAGCAGGACAACTAAATCGGGTCAAGGTGACACTCGTGTACCCCGCGGACGCCACCCCCGGACATCTGCTGAGCGTGGTGCCCCAACACCAGCTGGCGCAACTGCGGGAGCGTGAACGGCTGTTGGCGGCGGCCCAGAGCCGCCCCGCCAAACCGCAGCCAAAGCCGGCGGTTCCACTCTTGGCAGAGCCTGAGCAGCCAACGCAGCCAGGGGCGAATCGCCTGGAGCCAGCGCTGGTCATGGCCCCCGGTTGGGTCACAGCACCACCCACGACCCCGAGCGCGGCCACCTTGCCTACCAGCGTGGCCCCACCGATGCGCATGAGTCAGAGCCTGATGGAGCGCTATCAGCAAGCGGTCGAAGCCCAACAGCGGTTTATCGAATCCTTGATGGGCCGATAGCCTCAGGGGGGTTCATCGGCAGAGCGTGGGGCAGCGGGAGTCCGACAAGCGTCGTATCACGCTCGAACTCAGCGAGGAGCTGCTGACGGCGATTGATGGTGTCAAAGCGCAGCTGGGATTCCGCGGTCGGGGTCCAGCGGTGGAGCAGCTGTTGCGGGAGCTGCTCAATCCAGACGAGGACGAGGAACAGCCCCAGGACGTCGCAGTCACCACCCAGGGTGAGCTCACAACGGGGGGCAGCGCTGACGCCGTCGGCCGCGCTGCATCAGCAACAGGAACAACGACGTCACACCCGCTGGACGAGAGCCGCGCGATTGTTCTCATTCAAAGCGACCTTGTCTCGCTACGCGACACAGTCCCAGTTTCAGATGAGACTGAAGAGAGCGACCTGTTCCAGCCCGTAGGGCAGCGGACCCGAGCGCGGGCAGGCTCTGGAATTGAACTGCCCGGATTCGTGCGTCAACAGGCCCGAGAGCTGCATCGCAGCCTTCGGGCTGAGCCGCGACGCGATCCTGCCGACCGGGGCCTGGAGCTCCTGGGGGCATCACAATTGCAGGAGGCCCTGGCAACCGTGCAGGATCACTGGCAGGAGGTCTACGGGCAGACGCCAACGGAAACCGTGAGCGAAGCCGCCATGGTGTGGCTCGCCCGGGATATCTGGCCCCAGTGCGATCCCAGCGATGGGCGCCCGTTCAGCTGGAACCTGGCACAGCAAGTGGTGTGCTCGTTCTGCCCGAGCTGGCCGGAAGGGGATCCCAGCCTGGAGCGGATCGTGGTGGCAGCGGGTGTGCTGGAAGACCCCTTCAGCGGATCGAGCCTCAGCCTGCGCATCCCCAACCTGATCACGCGCTTCGTTCAGCGGCACCGCAGCCGCCAGAAACGCACCATGTCCTTTGAAGCCATCGATCAAACGATGACCGTGCATGGCGCTCTGCGGCTGCTTCGCCTCTCCACCGTGGCAGACCACCCCTATTCACTCAAGGACATCCGCGAGGCCTATCGCGAACAGGCGCAATGCCATCACCCGGACGCCGGCGGGTCGGCAGAGGCCATGCGTCGCCTGAACGAGGCCTATCAGTTTCTCAAGGAGCGCTATCGACGAGCCGCATAGCGATCTCATGTGCAGCGCTTGAGAATAGATACCGGTCTGTCAATTGGGCCAAGCCAAGACCCATGAGACCACTCAGCTCGCCTGGCGTGATTCCTCAGGGTGCACCAGCCCGACCCCTGAAGTTGTTAACAACAATCGAAAAATCGATCATTCCAGCTGCGCCGAAACGAGCCGTAGCCCGATTGATTTGATGGACACATTTCTGGCTGATCACAACCCGCCAGACCTTGACCGTTGAGCCGGGGTAGACCGATAGGCGTCCAGATCGATGTCCAGCACCTTGGACTCAAACCAAAACGACTGTCATCACAAGTTTTCTAGAGCCGCGTATCTGCTGTAGACACAGGTACGCAGCTATCGAACATCTCGACAGGACAAAACCATGTGCCCTGGCCAGGCACGATGGGGCATTCATCCCAATTGATGCTCACAATAAGTCCCATAATGACTAGCATTCAAGACCTATGAGACTAATTACCTGGGTCTATTCAAGAGCGAGCGGTGCGTCATCAGGATCAACCCGCTGAATCCAATCAGCCGGAGGGGAGAGGTGACCCGTCTTACGCAGCGGAGACAGGAGCCTCATTGCGCATCCCATCTGCGACGCATTTCTGGTCTCGGACCTTGATTTGCATGAGATTGCCTAGGCAGCAAAAAGGGGGCCGTTCCCAGCCCCCCGGCATCTCGATTTCGCTGCACTCAGCAGGGGGTCTGCATGCCCTGAATCAGGAAGTCAAAGTAAGGCGCGGCCACAGCAGCCTCATCACTACCCAGCAACACCAGGGAAGCCTCCTTCAAGCAACGCATCGACTCGACCATGCCGGGCATGGGGACGCCGAGGCTGTTGTACATCTCGCGGGCACCCTCCAGACCGATCTTCTGAATCATCTCGGTGCTGCCGGCGAGAACGCCATAGGTGACCAGGCGCAGGTACCAGCTGAAATCACGCAGGCACTGGGCCCGCTGCTTCTGACCGTAGGCATTGCCGCCGGGGGCGACATACTCAGGACGGCGCCCGAACAGCTGACGGGCCGCCTCATCGACGATCTTCTTTTCACTCTCCGTCAGCACCCGCACCACTGCCATGCGACTGGTGCCCGTGGAGAGGAACTCCACCATCGAGCGCAGCTCTCCGCCGGTGGGGTAGCGGAGCTGATCGTCTGCTTGCAGGATCAGATCGCGTACAACGCTCATCGAAACCACCTGTTGCCACAGCACTCTATCGAGCCTTTAGTGCGGCTCAGCCTCGCTCCTGCCAGGTGTTTACGCACCGATAGGGTCGATGCAGGTGCTGGCGATGGCTGACGTGGTGCAAACGGGCCTCAGGTTGGGTCAGACCCTGGAGGTAGGCATCGATGGCACAGGCCATGACGGCCAGGGGGTCGGCCGCTGGAATGATCTGGTGGTGTTCATCCCCGGGGCCCTACCGGGCGAACGGGTCCAAGCACGGCTGCGCCGTCAGGCCAAGCGTCACCTGGAGGCAGATCTGCTGGCCGTGCTCGACAGCAGTGCTGATCGGCGCCGGCCCCCCTGCATCCTGGCGGACCACTGCGGCGGCTGCAGCCTGCAGCACTGCGTGGACAGCGCCCAGGCGCTGATCAAAGCGGAACAGGTCACCCAGGCCCTGCGACGCCTGTCGGGACTGGCGATCACCCCGGAACCGATCTGGAGTGCGGAGCGCCCCCTCGGTTATCGCAATCGTGCCCTGATCCCCCTGGAGCGCAGCGTCGATGGCTCAATCCGCGCGGGCTACTACCGCCGCGGCAGCCACCGCATCGTGAACATGACCCGCTGCCCAGTGCTGGATCCACGCATCGACCGCTTGGTGGAGCCCCTGAAGCACGACCTCAGCCAGACCGACTGGCCCGTGGATGTGAACCTCAGCGACCAG
>JBEIQU010000052.1:0-8709 GCA_040376355.1 Prochloraceae cyanobacterium
AGCAGGCGATGCCCTTTGCCGATGTGCTCTGGTATGGGCTTGAGAAGGTGCGCCCCTACGAAGGCCTGCTGGAGGAGGCCTGCCTGGAGGCGGATGTGCCCTTCCTGCCACTGCTCGACTCCCTGCTGGCCGACCCCGCCTGGCTGCAGTGGTTGGGCCCCGATGGTCTGCACCTCAACAGCGAGGGGCACCGGCAGGTGTATGAGCGGGTGCGGCACTGGCCGGCGCTGCTGCGTTGGGCGGATCTGCAGCCGCTGCAGGGCTGCACACCCCTGGCCTGAGCGCCTCCCCCGGCTGGGGGATCCAGGCGGGCGCGGTGGGGGGAGCGACGGAGGTGGCAGGGCGCGGACCGTGGAAACACGGACCCCCACGGACCCCGACACCCATGCAAGCCCCTGCTCCCGAACGCAACGCCGAACTGCTGGCGGCCTATGGCCGCAACCCCAGCGCCGCCAACCGCAATGCGGTGGTGCACGCCAACCTGCCGCTGGTCTGGCGGCTGGCCCGGGAGGAAAGTCGCCGCAGCGGCCACAGCTTCGACGACCTGGTGCAGGTGGGCTGCATCGGCCTGATCAAGGCGGTGGAGCGCTTCGAAGCCCAGCGCGGCTCCACCTTGAGCACAGCGGCCTGCCCGTGGATCCGCGGCGCCATGCGCCAGTACCTGCGGGATCGCTGCCGCCCCCTGACCGGCAGCCATCACCTGTTGGACCTGGTGGGCCGAGGCCAACGGCTGCAGCACCAGCGCCTGCACCAGGGGCTGCAGCCCCTCCCACCCGAGGCCCTGGCCAAAGCCCTCGGCACCAGCCTGGAGCGCTGGCGCGAAGGCCTGAACCTGCAACGGGGTCTGCGGCTAGCCAGCCTGGATCAACCCCAGGGCGATGCAGACGGCGTGGCCCTGGTGGAGCTGCTGCCGGCACCGGAGGCCGACGGCACAGGCAGCACGGGCTATGGAGCCGCCATCCGCTGGGAGCAACGGCGACAGCTCTGGCGGGGCCTCAAGGGGCTGGAGCGCAGCCAGCGCCGACTGGTGCTGGGGCGGGTGCTGCTGCAGCGCTCCTGGCGGGAGCTGGGGCAGCAGCTGGGGCTCAGCGGCAAGGTGAGCCAGCGGCGCTGCCAGCAGGCCCTGGCCCAACTGCGGCAACGGCTTCAAGAGAGCGAGCGGCCCGGCCCGCCGCCATCCAGGCCGGAGGTCAGACCAGCCCCAGCCCTTGGGCCAACAGCATCGCCAACACGGCCGCCAGCAGGGTCTGAATGGCATTCACCAGTTCATTGCTGAGCCAGCTGCAGCGCTGCTGCAGATCGGCACCGATCCAGCTCTCCAGCAGCGTGGCCACCAGACCCACCAGGGCCACCAGCAGCCAGCAACCACCATCGCTGAGCAGCCCCAGCCACAGCATCAGCGTCGCCATCACGGCGCTCCCCACCAGGCTGGCGACGGTGCCCTCCACACTGATGGCCCCCTCCGTGCCCGGCGGCACCGGCTTGAGGGTGGTGATCAACACGGTGTGCCGGCCCCAGCGCTTGCCGATCTCGCTGCCGCAGGTGTCCGCCAACTTGGCGGCGAAACTGGCGGCAAAGCCCAGCTGCAGCAGGGCCACCGGCGCACTGGGCAGAACGGTGAGCACCGCCAGGGCCGCTCCGGTGGCTGCGGAACCCCAGACGTTTTCCGGCCCGCGGCGGCCGCCCCGCGCCTCCGCCAGCCCCTGCTGCTGTTTGCGGCGGTAGCCCAGGCGCGTCACCAAGGAACCCAGGGCCAGATACAGCACCACGGCCCACCAACCGGGCCAATCCAGGCTGCCCAGCAGCAAGGTGCCGAGCAACCCCGCATGCACCCAGCCAGCGGGGGTCAGCACCGGCAAGCGCTGGGCGGCGGCGATCAGCACGGCGTTGATCACCAGGGCCACGAACCAATGCTGCAGGCGCTCCGGACTGGCCAGCACCAACAGTTCGAGCATGGGGATCGGTGCGAAGACGCCTGCAAACTATGTGTTGCACTGCCCTAAGGGACGGCCGCAGCGGCGACTCCGGCAGCGGATAATCACGCCAACGGCCAGCCGATCAGCGCCATGGTGTTCAACTCCAAGGGCAAGTTCTTCCTCAACCTGGATGAGAAGGGCACGGCAACCCCGGTGACCGTGGCCCCCGTGGCCAAGCCGGCCCCCAAGGCCGAGGCCAAGCCCAAGGCCGTGGCACCGGTGTCGATCCAGGCTCCGGCAGCCAGCGGCGCACCGGCAACAGCGAGCACCATCAGCGCCGCACCGGAAGCGACCACAGCACCCCAGGGCCAGGCGCTCACCACAGCTGAAGCCATCGCCGCCGAACTGGCCGCCGCCCAGGCGGCCCGCCCCGTGGTGGTGGATTCCACCTTCGCGCCGGAGTGCCTCACCCCCGGCGGGGCCCTGCCCATGCGCCGCCGCCGTGGTGGCGCCAATCTGGCGGGCTTCCGCAGCATGGCCGGCGGCCTGTTCGGCAAGAAGTAAAGGCCGCGCTCAGCAGCGAGCCTGGCTCCAACGCCACTGGGCCAGCCCCGCCATGGCGGCGACCGCCGCAGTGGAACTGCGCAGGATGCGCGGACCCAACTGAAGCGGCTGCCATCCAGCGGCTTGGGCCTGCTCTTCTTCCACCGCACTCCAGCCCCCCTCCGGGCCGCAGGCCAGCCACACCGCAGCCGGTGCAGGGCCCGCAGCCGGATCGGGCAACAGGGCAGGCAACAGGTCGGCCAGCTGCGGGAACTGGGGCTGCCGGGTGGTGGCCCAGAGCCGCAGGGCCGTTGAGGCTGCAGGCTCGGCCAACACCTCCTGCAGGGGCTGGGGATCGTCGATGCAGGGGAGCCAAAGGCGCTCGCACTGCTCCGCCGCCTCCGCGGCGATGCTGCGCCACCGCTCCGGCTTGAGCTGACCGAGCACCGCGGTGCGCTCACACAACAGCGGGATCAGGCGGTCCACCCCCAGTTCCACGGCCATGCGCACCACCAGCTCGAAATCGCGCTTCACCACGGCCACCGCCAGCACCAGCGCGGGCTGAGGGGGAGGCTGCTGCAGCGCGGGTTGCGCCAGGGGCTGCAGCAGTTGGGCGTGGCTGGCATCGTGCAACTGGGCCTGCCAGAGCGAACCCTGGCCGTCGATCACCGCAAAGCCATCCCCGGGGCCGAAGCGCAGCACACGCGAGAGGTAGCGGCTTTCGTCCGGGCTGAGGCTGAGCATCCCGGCGGCCGCCGCCTCCAGCCGCGATGGCGCGATCAACAACCGACGCTGCTCACGCACCACGGCTCAAGCATCGGGGTCGGCCAGGTCAAACGGGCTGGCGGGGGTCTCCTCCACCGGCCAGTCCTCGTTGACGCCGCCGATCACCAACTCTTCGATCTGCACCACATCCGTGTCCAGCTGGCGCAGGGTGTTGATCAGCACGTCAAGGGCGAGGGCATCGCTGGTGCCGAGGTCGAGCCAGCAGCGGGCCCACTCACCGCGGTACTCCGGTTCGCCCATGTTGTGCATCAGGGCCGGCAGGGCCCGGGCGGCCGAGTCCTGGTCGTAGCCCATCCAGCTGAGCTCGGCCCCCTCCTCCTGCACCTGCAGGTTCTCAGCGTTGAAGCCCCCGAGCTTGCCCAGGAAAAACCAGCTGTCGAACACCGTGTCCACGTAGCCACGCTCCCCCTGGCCGGGGGCATGGCTGAAGCGCAACCAAATCCAGCAGTTGAACGGATCGACTTCGCGGAATCGGATCTCCATCGGCGGACCACGCCCAGCAAGTGCCTCCATCAAACATGCTGGGGGTGCCACCAGCCACGGCGCCCCTTCGATGCTGGAGCTCCGCTCGCTGCGTTATCAGCCCGCCACGGCAGCGGATCCGGTGCTGCGGGACATCAACCTCTGCCTTCCCATCGGCCAGGCGGCCCTGGTGGCGGGGCGCAGCGGTTCGGGCAAATCCACCCTGCTGGAGCTGATCTGCGGCCTGGCCGAGCCCAGCGACGGAGCCATCCACTGGCAGGGGGAAGCCCTCAATGCTCGCCAGCGACGCTGGCTGTGCGGTCTGGTGTTTCAGTTCCCGGAGCGCCATTTCCTCGGACTCAGCGTGGGGCAGGAGCTGAAGCTGG
Source organism: Prochloraceae cyanobacterium (assembly GCA_040376355.1). Taxonomy (GTDB): domain Bacteria; phylum Cyanobacteriota; class Cyanobacteriia; order PCC-6307; family Cyanobiaceae; genus Vulcanococcus. The sequence continues at coordinate 4,094 of JBEIQU010000052.1, forward strand.
GGCAGCGGCGCCTGCCCTACGAACGGGCGGAGGCGGTGTTGAAGCAGGTGGGGCTGGAGGCGGTGTCGTTCCAGCAGGCCCCGGAACGGCTCAGTGGCGGCCAGCAGCGACGGTTGGCCCTGGCGGTGCAACTGCTGCGGGATCCACGGGTGCTGCTGCTGGATGAACCGACCGCCGGCCTGGATTGGTCGGTGCGCGATGACATCCTCGAGCTGCTGGTGCAGCTGAGCCAGGAGCGGGTGGTGCTGGTGGTGACCCACGAACCGGAATTGTTCACCGGCCTGATCCCAACGCAGCAGTGTTGGACCCTGCAGCAGGGGGTGCTGCATCCGGCGCTGCAGCCCGCTTGAAGCCCACCCGCGGCTGAATACAGTGCGCCGACGGGATGGCGCGCGCCGAGGAGACAGGGGATGGCGGATCGGTTGGTGCGGGCGACGGCGGCCGGTGGAGGGATCCGCCTGGTGGCGGTGAGCACCAGCACCACGGCTCGCTACGCCCGGCGCCGCCATGGCCTGTCGTATCTCACTACTGCGCTGTTGGGCCGAGCCATGACCGCCGGCCTGCTGCTAGCCAGTTCGATGAAGGTGCGCCACGGGCGCGTCAATCTGCGCATCGCATCCGACGGCCCGCTACGGGGCCTGATGGTGGATGCCGGTCGCGATGGCACGGTGCGCGGCTACGTGGGCTGCCCCGATCTGGAGCTCGACCTGGTGAGCGACGCCGAGGGCCAGCACCACTTTGATTTCCGCCAGGCCACCGGCACCGGATATCTGCACGTGGTGCGCGACCTGGGGGAAGGGGAGCCGTTCAGCTCCACGGTGGAACTGGTGAGCGGCGGCATTGGGGAGGACGTGGCCTCCTACCTGCTGCACTCCGAGCAAACCCCCTCGGCGGTGTTCGTGGGGGAGCAGATCGACAGCCGCGGTCTGCACCAGTGCGGCGGGGTGCTGGTGCAGGTGCTGCCGAAGGCGGCGCAGGAGCCCGCGCTGGTGGCCCTGTTGGAGGAGCGCTGTCGCGAGATCACCGGCTTCAGCCAGAAGCTGGCGGCCTGTGAGGGCAACCTGCAGGCGCTGCTGCTGGAGGTGTTCCCGGATCTGGATCCGCAACTGCTGGAGGACGCCGAAGCCAGCCAGGAGGTGACCTTCCATTGCCCCTGTAGCCGCAAACGCAGCGTCAACGCCCTCAAGCTGCTGGGCCGCGAGGAGCTCAGCCAGATGCTGCAGGAGGACGGCAGGGCCGAACTCACCTGCCACTTCTGCAATGAGGTGTACGACGTGGGGGCCGGCGAACTGCAGGAGCTGATCGACGAGCTCAGCGCCAACGCCGCTTAGCCGGGCGCATCTGGCAATCAGGCCGGGGCCGAGGATCAGGAGAGCGTGTTGATGGCCCGGGCCACGATCACGATGAAGATGCCGGTCATGCAGAGGCTATGGAGCATGTGGGCCACCTTGAGGCGAGGTCCGAGCACCCCATGGCCCTCCGGTGCGCCGAAGGTGTTGCTGGCCACCATGGCGAAAAACAGGTAGTCGATGAACCCGGGGGTCCAGCGGGTGGTGCCGAAGGCCAGCCCTTCGAACGCCTCCTCCGGAAACAGCAAACCGGGGGGAATCGGCGGGGCGTTGCTCTCAGCGGTGTTGGCAGCAGCGGCGCGCAGGGAGATGGCCTGGCCCCGCAGCGGGTAGTCGAGGTACCAGTACCAGAACACGAAGATGAGGCCAATCACCACGTAGAGCCCGATGGCCTCCAGCAGCAGCTCGTAGGAGTTCACGTTGGCCTCCACAATCGCCACGTTGATCAGCACCAGATTCACGAGGAACTGCAGCGTCGCCAGGAGGCCCAACAGCCGCAGCCCGCGGCGGGCGGGGCAACGGCCCCGCAGCAACCCCGGCAAGATCCACAACAGGAACCAGGCCCAGAACAGACCCAGGCTGATCCGATAGAGCAGCGCCAGGGCGGCCATATCCACATGGGCCGAGCCCACCGCCATCGGAGGGGCCTGCGCCAGATCCACAAACAACCGGCGCCGCAGCAGCCCATCGATCAGGGACGACCCCACCAGGGCCCCCAGGTAGGGAGCGGCCGTACGGGCCGAGGGAACCGTGGACATGGCGGCGACCCCGCGGACACGCTTGGGGCCCCCAGCATGTCCACGACGGCGGCATCCCGCAGCGGGGGGCGGGATGAAGCGGGAGTATGGCCACGATGACCTGTGGGGGCTCTGACCAGGGTTAGTCAGACCCTGCAGAGCAGCACGAACAACTCCCCTCCGCTCTTTCGGGAGCAGGCACAACCCAAGCGGTCGACGGGTCCCCGATCAGCCCGGCAGACAGTCGGCCCGACAGACAGTCAGCTCTACAGACAGTCAGCTCAACAGACAGTCAGCCCATCAGGCGATCAACAGCGCCCCGAGCACCAGCAGCACCAGGGCCGGCAGGCTTTGCACCTGCTGCGGATCCAGGGGGAGCCCCAGGGGCAAGGCGGGGTCCAGCAGCCGCAGCAGCAGCCCGCCCAGCAGCAGGCCAACGCTCAGCAGCAGGACGCTCCAGCCGGCAGCCGGGAGCAAACGACTGGTGCGGCGCTGCAAGGACACCACCGACAGCACGGTGGCCAGAGCCAGCACAAGTTCGGCATTACTGGCTGGCAACACCAGCAACAGGCCCAGCATCACCACCCCGGCGGCCAGGGGCAGCCAACGCTGTGGACCCTGCGCCAGGCCAAGGGTCGGCAAGCTCAGGCTGGGGACTGACAAGCTGGGCTTGGGCAAGCTCGGCAGGCTGGGCAGCGACGCCAGGCTGGGGCGAGCCGGAGGCATCTTGATGCTGGGGCGTGCCGCCTCACGCTCGGACGCGTTGAGGGCCGCGGAGCTCACCTTGCCCTGCTGACGCTCCTTGAGCCGATCCATCAGCACGGCGTCGTACGCCGCTTCAATGCGGGCACGGGCTTGGGGGTCGTCACCCACCTCCTCGAGCCGTTGTTGCTTGGCAGCCTGCACGGCATCAAAACTGGCCTCTGGGCCGATGCCCAACCGCTCGTAGGGGCTGGCCGGACTGGGCTGGGACGCGCTGCCGGTGGGTTCTGCTCCCTGGTTCATCGGTGGCGGCCAGGCGCACGAGGCTGACCCAGCGTAGTGAGAAGCGAGGGGATCAGAACAACGGCTCGCTGTGCTGGTAACCAGCCTCCAGTTGCAACTGGCGACGCTGCCGATCGGCCTCCTCACAGGGCAGCCAGCAACGGTGCTTCAGCAGGGGCATCTGCGGCGGCAGGTGACTGCCCTCGCGCATCTCCACGCGGGCCCCACCGGGCACGAACGCCACGTAATCACAGCCGCCGTCCGCCCGGGGGCGTACCAGCCAGAGGGGTCTCGCCATTGCCAGAACCACCGTTGTGACCTTTTGTTGTAATCGATTCTGGCGGGGCGCTGCCTCCGCCGTGGGCGTGGTCGCCACCTACAGGGCGATCGGCTCCACCCCGCTCACCACCGGTGCCACGGCACTGAGCTCCAGGTCGGAGTGGTCCTCCCGCAGTTGGTTCAGGTTCCACTCGTTCTTGAACAGCAGCACCGGCCGGTCCCAGGCATCGCGCACGGTCTTGCAGTTAAAAATGCGGCCCACCGCCTCCAGCGCCGGCCACCCCCCCACCACCCAGCGGGCCACGCTGAACCCCAGGGGTTCGAGACGCGTCTGCACGCCGTATTCGTTCTCCAGGCGGTACTGCACCACCTCGAGCTGCAGCTGACCCACCGCGGCCAGGATCGGATCGCGCTTGCTCTGATCGGTGTCGTAGAGGATCTGGACAGCGCCCTCCTCGCGCAACTCGTTCACCCCCTTGCGAAAGCTCTTGAAGGCGGAGGGGTTGGGGTTGCGCAGCCAGGAAAAAATCTCCGGGCTGAAACAGGGGATGCCCTCGTACTCCACCTTTGGCCCCAAATAGAGGGTGTCGCCGATGGCAAACATGCCCGGATTGTTGAGGCCGATCACATCGCCGGGGTAGGCGTCCTCCACCACTTCACGGTCCTGGCCGAACAGCTTCTGGGGCCGTGAGAGGCGAATGGTCTTGCCCGTGCGCGCGTGCTGCACCGTCATGTCCTTCTCGAACTTGCCGCTGCAGACCCGCACGAAGGCCACGCGGTCGCGGTGGCGAGGATCCATGTTGGCCTGCAGCTTGAACACAAAACCGCTGAACCCCGGCGCCACCGGAGCGATCTCTCCGGCACTGCTGCTTCGGGGTGCGGGCTTCTGGGCCAGTTCCAGGAAGGCATCCAGGAAGGGGCGCACGCCGAAGTTGGTCATGGCCGAGCCAAAGAACACCGGGCTGAGTTCGCCGGCGTGCACCAGCTCCAGGTCGAGTTCATTGCCGGCCGCCTCCAGCAGCTCCAGCTCCTCGAGGGCCTGATCCAGCAGCTCCGGCTCCACCAGGCCACCGCTGCGGGCCTCCTCCACAGTCAATCGCTTCTCCTCAGAGGCGCGCCCCCGCTCGGCCCGCTCAAACAGGATCACCTGCTGGCTGCGGCGGTCGATCACACCGCGGAAACGGTCGCCGCTGCCGATGGGCCAATTCACCGGCCAGCAGGCCAGGCCCAGGTCCTGTTCGATCTCATCGAGCAGCTCGAGGGGCTC